>JAZQJM010000029.1:0-7954 GCA_045541635.1 Candidatus Nanosyncoccus sp. | reverse complement strand
AAAGGCTGTTCCTTTTTAGTTGTTTAATTAGTTTCTTTCTAAATTAGTTAACTGAACCCGCAAGAAGCTTCACTGTGAGAGAGTTACGCTTCTTTCGCGCTTTGTCTCAAATGTGTTTGGTCTAGTATAATTGGGAGATGCTGGCAATTGGGAATACGGCTGCATTTTTGTCTGCTATTTTTTGGAGTGTGTGATAAAATTATGGTATGAATGAAAGATTGGGGACTAATTCTTCGGAGGTTGAGACGAGCGGAGCGGAGAGATCTCGTTGGGATAGTTTGATTGAGTTTGGGAAGACACATGTGTTTAAGCACAGAGCCGAGAAGGCACAGCCGTCTCGGCAAGATTTGGCTGAAGAGCAAAAACCGAAAGATGAAGTTTTAGCGGAACTTCGGCAAAAGATTGCTGAATCGTACGATAGCCCAAATCCCGATGGTGATGAGAGCGAGAAGATTCAATCTAATACTCTTAAACATATCGGGGAAGATGTTGAGAAAATTTCGGAGCAAGCCGAGGTTGAACGAGAATTAAACAGTCGTCTTATTACGATAGACAAGATAGAAGCCGAGATCGCAAATGGCAACTCAGAAGTTGAGCGCTTGGAAGACGTAGAATACAATGGTAAGAAAATACCGGTTTATAATCTCAAGGGGTTACCTTTCGCTATGCTAAATCATACGGTAGATTATCGTCGTCCGACCTATGAGACAGGCGGGAAAGGGTCGCAGACTTCGCAGGAATTGTTGGAAAATCCATCTTTTTGGACGCGTAGCCAAACCGAGGCGATGCAGGATGATAGATATAGTGAGAATTTTCGTTCTGACGCTATCGGAAATGTAATATCTACTTCCTATTTGGATGCTGGCAATAATTTGCGGAGCGATGTTGATGGTAACGGGGTTACGTGTAAATATGGCTTCAGTAGGGTTGAAGATGGGGGTTTGCTTGAGATTACGGATCAAGATAACAATACATCAAATAGATATGATTATTCGGAGTTGCCGACTTGTAATGTCTCTAAGTTGATGCAACTTAGCAACGTGAATGGGAAAAAGCCCTATAATGAGATGGTGATTCGCCGTTATTTGGAGAATGGCGAGCCGAAATTGCCGGATTATATGATTACAAAAACAGATATGCTCAAAGATGGGCAAATTCCAGAGGATACTCTGCGACATGCTAGTTTTTTTAATATTCCAATAATAAATATAGATACGGAGGCATACGATAGGAAAGCGGATAAGATTGCCACGACTACGCTTGAGGACATTTCTGAAGAGAGTAACTATTCGGAGCTGATTGTGGCGGCTAATGAAATAGCTGCGACGTATAAATATAGTGATAGTACGAATCTGCTAAAACAATTTGGTAGAGGTAATTCTGAAAAATTTCTGCAGGAGCATCGGAGTTATTTAGATAGACAACATTATTCCGAAGAGGTGACGGAGAAATTGACGCAGCTGGAGAGGTTGGAATATGAAAAGCGTCCGGACTTCATTATGAATGAACTTAACCGAGCGACTGAGGCTTGTAAAAAATCCACAGCTGAGGGTAAAAAATATGATTTTGCTTCTGATAACTTGTCATCTATAAGGGTGACGGTATATAGTCCAGAGAATAACACGAAAATAAATGAGACTGGCAGTAAAAATATGGATGTTTATGATACCAGAGACCACGTTAGATATAACGAAATAGCAATCAGTATGGCGTCAAAAGATGGGCGGCGCACTATTGAGACGAATATTTATGATGGTGAGCAATATAGGAATGCGGGCAACGAAAATCCTGACGACAAAGATGCTGGAATATATAGTAATATGCTGCCGCTGGTGCAGGCTTATCTTACCACAAGACAAGAGAACGCTGCGATGACTGCGCAGCAATAAAACAAGCCCCGTACGGGGCCTATTTTATTGTGTGAGGTACCAAGAGAGGTCGCGGGAGTTGAACTCCAGGCGCATCCTTTCTCGGCCAACCAAAACGTCGAAGATGTGCAGGACTGTTTCGCCGATGAAGCGAATTTGGGTCTGCAGTAGCTCGGAAACCTCGGTTTCTTTGCTGTCACCAGCGCGTCGGAAATTGAGCGGCTGGCATGGTGTCATTTCGTAACCGAAAAGCGCCATGACTTCGACTTTTTCTGTTTTGTTTTTGTTAAAGTTTTTCATAAAAGACTCCTTAATTTAAGTTAATAGAGTCATTTATGTGAGCCCGATTTATTGGCTCCTGGCTACAGGTATAAATGACGATGCCTGCAGCTTTGAAACCTTTCTCATAGCCAGTGACCGAGGTATAGCATGAGTACTTTAATTATAGCATATTTGGAGCCTTCTGAAGGAAAAATGTGGGAAAGTGGTGTATAATGAGATTATGCAGGATTTACTGAAGAGACTGGAGATACTCGCTGAGGAATTTGACCGAGTGTATCAGAAATTAGATATTGATAAGAAGTTATCGCAGGTAGCGAAGCTTGAGGCAGAAGTGGCTGAGCCAGAAATTTGGAATAATCCAGAGTATGCTAAGGAGAAGAATCAGGAGCTTGCGAAGCTCACAAGCGAGGTGCAGCCTTGGCAACTACTCGCTACACAGATAAATGATCTGCGAGAGCTGATGGCGCTAGCTGATGATAGTTTGTTAAGTGAGATAGCTGAGCAGATAGGAGCGATGGAAGATAAATTCGCTGAGATGAAAGGCGTGCTTAGATTTAATGGGAAATATGACGGGCTGGATGCGATTATTAGGATTACTTCGGGGGCTGGTGGAGTAGAGGCGATGGACTGGGCTGGGATGCTCGAGCGAATGTATTTGAGGTTTTTTGAGAAGAAGGGGCTAAAGGCGACACTAATTGAACGTGTGACTGGTGAAGAAGCTGGAATCAAGACTGCCGTATATGAAGTGAGTGGTAGCCACGCGTATGGAATGTTGAAGTCTGAACATGGAGTACATCGGCTAGTGAGATTATCACCTTTTAATGCGAATAATCTGAGGCAGACTTCGTTTTCTCTGGTGGAAATACTGCCGGTGATTAAGGCAGATACGGATGTAGCGATAGATGATAAAGACCTCAGGATAGATGTGTATCACTCTGGTGGGCATGGTGGACAGAGCGTGAATACAACTAATTCGGCTGTCCGAATTACACATTTGCCCACTAATACGGTAGTGGCGATTCAGAACGAGCGAAGCCAGTTGCAGAATAAAGAAAAAGCGATGGAGATCTTGCGTGGAAAGCTGGCACAAATGCAGATGGAACAGCATGCTGCGAGCTTAAGTGAACTGAGGGCTGGAGAGTCGGCTGGTTGGGGACAACAGATACGTAATTATGTTTTGCAACCGTACCGTCTAGTGAAAGATACGCGCACGGGCCACGAGACGACAGATACTGATGCTGTGCTGGATGGCGAAATCGAAGGTTTTATTGATAGTTATCTGGAAATGTAACACCGTAGATTGTATAAATTACCCCTTGATAAATAAGGGAAAACGTGATATAATGGAAGAGTTAAAACTAGACATAAGGCTAGGTCTTGATGGTTTTGTGATAAAATCTCACGAGTTATCGCAGAAAATAGAGATACCGACCTAAAAGTCTAGGTTTAAGAGTGTAAAAATAATAGAAGTTAGTAAGGCAAGTTTTGCCTGATGTACAGAGGCAAAACCCCTACAACATAAAGGAAAGGACAAAATGCAAGTCATTCTCGGCACCAAAATTGGTATGACTCAGATCATCGGTGATGACGGTATGGTTACTCCGGTAACGATACTTCAGGCTGGCCCTTGCGCAGTGACTCAGATTAAAACTGTCGCTACTGACGGTTATAACGCTGTGCAGGTGGGATATGGTTCGAGTCGGAATCTGAGCAAGTCGGTATCTGGCCACGCACATAAGGCTGGCGAAAATATTAATCCTAAAGTCATGAAGGAATTTCGTGTAGAAGAGATTCCAGAGGGTATGAAGTTAGGTGATACTATCACAGTTGAGAGCTTTAAGCTCGGTGATAAGGTAACCGTAACTGGTACAAGCAAGGGTAAAGGCTATGCTGGTACAGTGAAGCGTTGGAATTTTAACGAATCACGTAATACTCATGGTTTTAAGGGTAATATTCGTAGGGTTGGTTCTATTGGTTCGATGTATCCACAGAAGGTATGGAAGGGCAAGAAGATGCCTGGACGTATGGGTCACGATCAAGTTACTGTGAAGAATCTCGTAGTAGCTTACCTAGACGTAGAGAACAACCTAATTGGCTTAAAGGGCGCAGTTCCTGGTCCAAAGAAATCAATCGTAACAGTAGAGGGAAAGGAGTAATATGGCTACACTGAACAAAGACATTTTTGGCTTAACTGTAGAAAACCACGAGCTCGTGAAACTCGCTTACGATACTTACCTAGCTAACTCTCGTAGTTCTCATGCTAAGACTTTGAAGCGTGGTGAGGTGCGTGGTGGTGGTAAGAAGCCATGGAAGCAGAAGGGTACTGGTAGAGCACGTTTCGGTAGTACTCGTAACCCTATCTGGCGTCACGGTGGTGTGGCATTTGGTCGTACCGGCGAAGAGAATTTCACTAAGAAAATCTCTAAGGGCGCTAAGCGTCTAGCAATCTGCCAGGCTTTGTCTATGAAGAATGCTGACAAGGCAGTTGTAACGATTGCTGATTTTGCTATCAAAGATGGTAAAACTAAAGAAACCATCAAGATTTTAGCAGACAATAAAGTTGATACTAATGCAAACATATTGCTAGTAGTACCAGAGAAGGATGAACTCACACTTCGTGCTACTAATAATATCGCTAATTTGAAGGCTGTACGTCCTACATATCTAAACGTTTTTGACGTAATGAATGCAGACGTAATTGTAATCTCAGAAAAAGCAATGCCAGCTATTGAGGCATGGCTAGGAAGCGAGGAGAAGTAAGATGGCAGATACGAAAAATACCGAAATCAAACTACATATCCTCGAGCCACGTGCTACTGAGAAGACTTACATGGAGCAGACTAAGCGCACTTATGTATTTCCAGTTAAGCGTGAATCGTCTAAGCAAGAAATTGCTGCGCTCGTAGAGAAAGAATTTAATGTAAAAGTAACAGATGTTCGTACTCTGATTCGTAATGGTAAGAAAACTAAGTACTCCAAGGGTAAGCATGCTTATCCTGGAATTACTCACCGTCAGGATAAGAAGTATGCATATGTGACTTTAGCTGAAGGCAATTCAATCAAGGTATTTGAAGAGCCAGAAGATAATAACACCAGCGCAAAGGATGCCAAGGCAGACAAGAAGGCCGAGAAAGCTGAGAAGTCTACAAAGGCCAAGGCAGACAAGAATGCAGGTAAGGAGAATAAATAATGGGAATTCGTGTATATCGCCCGACTACACCGGCTCAGCGTCAGAAGACGACTGAAGATTACGATCAGATTACCACTCGTAAGCCGATGAAGTCACTTCTTGCTGCTAAGAAACAGCAGGCAGGTAAAAACAACCAGGGTCGCATTACGGTTCGTCATCGTGGTGGTGGCGTAAAGCGTCATTATCGTATTGTGACTTATAATCTACCAAAGAATTTGACTTTTACAGTTGAAGAGATTGAGTATGATCCAAATCGTTCTGCTCGTATTGCTCGCGTAAAAGACGAAAATGGTACATATTATTATGTAATTGCTGATACTAAGATGACGAAAGGTACTACTTTCAAGACTGGTGATGCAATTGAGGTAGAAGATTCTAATCGTTTACCACTTGAGAATATTCCAGTAGGTACTTTTGTGTACGCAATTGAATTGCAGCCAGGTAAGGGCGCACAGATGGTGCGTGCTGCTGGTACCCAAGCACAGTTGATGGCAAAAGAAAATGGCTACGCCACTATTAAGATGCCATCTGGTGAAGTACGTAAGGTATTAGTATCATGTACTGCATCAATTGGTACAGTTTCGAATGTACAGCATCAGAACGTGAAAATTGGTGCTGCTGGTCGCAGACGCCGTAAGGGTATTCGCCCAACAGTACGTGGTGTCGTAATGAACGCTACGGATCACCCACACGGTGGTGGTGACGGTGGTCGTCACGGTTCTGGTAAAGCTCCTCGTACACCATGGGGTCAGCTCACGCTCGGATATCGTACTCGTCATAATAAGAAAACTAATAAAATGATCGTGCGCAGTCGTCACGAAGGAAAGAGGAAATAATGTCTCGGAGTCTTAAGAAAGGTCCATTTGTGGATGCAAAACTCGCGAAGAAAATAGCTGCTCTCTCCGCCGATGATCGCACCGTAATCAAAACTTGGGCTAGATATTCTACAATTTCACCTGAAATGGTAGGCCGTACTATTGCTGTTCATAATGGTAGAGTACATGTTCCAGTCTTTGTTTCAGAAAATATGGTGGGTCACAAGCTCGGTGAGTTTGCACCTACTCGTAAGTTTAAACGTCATGGTGGTAAGAAAGCTGCTGAAGCTGCAGCTGCGAAAGGAAAGGGTTAGAATATGACTACACATTTCGCACACGCATATGAAAAAGGTATCGATTCTCAGCCAAGAAAGACTAATGTCGTGGCTGCACTCGTAAGGGATCGTTACGTATCTGACGCTGTAGTGATTTTGGAAAATACTCCACGTCGTGCAGCACGTGCAGTTTTGAAGGCAATTGAATCAGCTAATGCTAACCTGATTAATAATTCAGGCGTATCAATTGATCCTAAGACTATCAGAATCGCACGTATTTTCGTAACAAGTGGCACTAGGATGCGTCGTTATGTTCCTGCATCCCGTGGTCGCGCGTTGCCATTCGAGAAGATTAGTAGCAATATATTCGTCGAGGTCGCAGGCGAAGAGAAAGTAAAGAAAGCTGCTCCAGCAGAAGCTAAGAAGGCTGATGCAAAGGCAGAAAAGGAGAAAAAGTAATATGGGTCAGAAAGTTAATCCCATCTCTTACCGTCTCCAGCTGAGCAAAGATTGGTCTTCTAAGTGGTTTACTAGGAAGAGTGATTTTCGCCATTGGCTAGTGGAGGACGTCAAGATTCGTGAGATTATTGAGAACCGATTCAAGAGTCGCCCAACAATCGCACGTATCAATATTGAGCGTTCTGCTAACCTTACTACGATTACTATTTTGACTGCTAAGGCAGGCGCAGTGATCGGTAAGCAGGGTGCAGGCATCAATGAGTTAAAGAAAGAGTTAGAAAAAGTTGTAAGTGGACCAATTCGCATCAATGTAGAAGAAGTTCGTAAGCCAGAACTGAGCGCTAAGTTGGTTGCTGAGAACATTGGTTTCCAGCTCGGTAAGCGTATGAATTTCCGTCGTGCTGTGAAAACTGCACTTCAGTCTACTATGAATGCTGGCGCTAAAGGTGTACGTATCGAGGTGGCAGGGCGTCTAAATGGCGCAGAGATGTCTCGTCGTGAGAAGTTTATTGAGGGGTCAGTGCCTCTACATACGCTTCGTGCTGACATTGATTTCTATTGTCATCATGCACCAACGATTGCTGGTATTGTAGGTGTAAAGGTCTGGATTTATAAGGGGGAGAAATAATTATGGCTATTTTACTTCCAAAGAAAACAGCGCATCGTAAGGTTCGTAAAGGCAAGAATGCTGGTATTGCTACTAGATGTAATACTGTAGCATTTGGCGAATTCGGACTAATGTCGCTTGATAATGAACGTATCACGAGCCGTCAGATTGAGGCAGCTCGTCAGGCAATTAACCGTTACGTGAAGCGTGGTGGTAAAGTATGGATTAGGATTTTCCCGCATACTCCAGTTACCAAGAAACCACTTGATGTGAAGATGGGTTCTGGAAAGGGCGAACCACAGTTCTTCGTGGCTAAGGTTAAGGCTGGTACTGTAATGTTTGAAATTGCAGAAGTGACTGAGGAGCAGGCACGTGAAGCACTTCGTTTGGCTTCACATAAGTTGCCGGTAAAATGTAAAATTATAAAGAAGGAGGAGTTCTAATATGGCACATTCGCC
>JAZQJM010000028.1:0-7188 GCA_045541635.1 Candidatus Nanosyncoccus sp. | reverse complement strand
GGTAACACTGCTAATAAGTCCTACTATTACTTATATAATACTGGATACTCTGGTAACGCTACCAACTTCCGTAACGCACTGTCTACGCCCCTCTCCGGCTACTACTACAATAGTTCAGCGGGCGGTCAGGGTAGCGGCGGCTTATTCTGGTCCTCTACGTACTACAATAGTTTCTATATGTACCTCCTGAGCTTCGATTCCTCGAATATGTATCCTCAGAATAACCGTACTCGGGACCGCGGCTTCTCAGTCCGATGTGTCGCTAAGTAGTTCTCCGAGTTTTCCCCTAGGACGCTAGTTATAAAATAGTGCTTCCACTCGTAGGTTGAAAATACAGAGAAAAAATTCAAAAGAGCCGTCTTAACAGTCTGCTAGATTATGTGTAACTAGGAAAAACGACGTTTAGGAGAATTTATCTTTTTAATAATTAAATGTAAATATATTTTGAATTCTTGATAGTATGATTTTGATGGTTTTATCGGGCTTATGGTATAATAAATATATGGATCCGTCGCAGTATAATGATTTTGGTGGTGCGCCTGGAGCGACTATTAGTAGTGGCACTGGGGATGTGGTGCTGCCTGCGAGTGAGAAGAAATCACGAAAAGGGCTGATTATAGGGCTCGTGATAGGCTTAGTGGTGATACTTAGCGTAGGAATTGCAGCGCTAGTACTACTATCTGGCTCCAATGAAGAAAATATTGTTTTTGATGACTTGAGGAGTTATCTGGAGAAAGGTACCGGATTCCAGGTACCAGCTAACGAAGAAAATACGGAGACTGAGTCTGGCGACGCGACAGAGCCTGATGGTGAAACTAGCGATAGCGCAGGTGATAACGATACAAATAATGACAATTCGGATGAAACGTCTGATGGTATGGTATATGATAGTATTTACGCTGTAACCATAAGTAGTGAGGAAGGAAATGTGATTGAGTCGTATTATGAAGGACTAAATACTAGGCTTAGTGCTTTTGGGAAAATTGGAAAGGTCGACAGTGGACTTATGGCTAGCTATCAGAATACGATGAGAATTCTCAGTGGGGTAATTAATTATCAAAGTATCAATGATACGATTATTAGTAAAGTACAAAATGATGGCGAAGAAGTAGCGAAACAATATTTGGATGATAGTGTATTATGCAGTGAGGATGGTGAGTTAGGAAATATCTGTGGGCTGATGAACCAATATTATGAGAGATATTTCAGTGAGACAATGTTCTATGCTAAGGTGGGATGCCTGGTAGATGGAATGCGTGATGCGACGTGTGCGCTCGAGCATTACAATGGTGAGGAACTGTTAGAAGATTCGGATTTCTCGGGCGTGGCTGATGGGTATTTGGGACAGTTGCAATCTGATAATGTGAAGATGATGCTATCGCTCGCCGTAAGAGCATCTAATGAAGAATTAGCTGAGGTGATGAAATGATGAAGCGCGCGAGAATAATGCTAATAGGATTATTTGCAATAATACTGGGTGGGATGCTTGCGACTGAAAGCAGTTATGCTGCGATATCGATGGGTGATGATACGTTGACGAAAATGTCTTATGCACAGTCAGTGGCGAGATGCTATAATCAGGCAGCTGATGCTAATGTGTCGATTAATAGTGATGGATATCCTGGTGAGGGGTCGCCAGATTTGCTGAGATGGCTATGGAGTAAGAAAGGTAGTGGGCTAAATACTGCCGTCTATACGCCGACGGTTTTGCCGAGAATTGGTACTAATGATGGCGAGCTTAATTGTAGTGGTGTGCTGGATTGGATACCACAGAATGGTTACGCAATACCAACGGATTTTGCTGGGCTGGGCTATACGCCAAATGCAGATACTGGTAGTGGAAGTGAGGAAGCTAGTTTTGTAGTGACGAAGGCTGGATTTTCGTCGATGGGTGGGGCAAATGTGACGTCGAGTGGTAATCTATCTTGTAGTGGAACGAAAAACGGTAATAATTATAATGTAAGTGGATGCCAGGGTAATATTGAGATTAAGGGCGATATTTTTGGTAATGGTACTAATACATTGATCTATGGTATTAGCCTGAATGGTAATAATGTAACACAAAAATCTGATGTAATATCGAATCTAAATGTGTATTATGATACTAGCGATCCGAATGCGCAGGTGGCTACTATGCTGACTGGTACACTGAAAGGTGAGACTTTCGCTGATGCTGTGTTCGGCAAGCTGGGTAATAACATTACGAATATCGTGCAGGGGCAATATTCGAGTGAAGGATTTTCGCTAGAATCCAATATCACGAGAGGCAGCGCTACTGTTACTAGCAGCGACAATTATAAATTCGAGGGCGGTAAGTCTGGGCGAGCTGGTGGAATAGCTGTGTATAATATTTTTGGATTGAATGAGAGCTGGCCGCATTCGCGTTCTTCCAATACGGTGGAATATATATGGTCTGGTAATGCGACTTATGCACTATATTATAAATATCTCCGAGCTCTTCAAAATAATGGAATTATATCAATTAGAAATTGTAGTGGAACGAAGCCAGAAGGGTATGCTTTTAAAAATACGGCGATCGAATGGTGTAGTATAGATGTGCAGATGGGGCAAAATGAGAATTTGCCAGCAATGCGAGTGTCCGTAGTGAATGGTGGAACGGCGTGGCTAGTGGATGGCAATATGCAATATGTGCTTAATCAGCTGGGGCAGCAGAGTTTTTATACGAATGTGACGGAATATGCAGAGGCGACCATGGGTGAAGATGGTGAATATACGGCAGCCGTAACGGACGGTGACGATACACTAGACCCTTGCTATGAGGCTGGACTGTCCGGGATGGCATGGATACTCTGCCCGGCGCTTAGCAATATGGAATATTCAGCAGGGATACTAGATAATTTGACGCAGGATATGCTGGCTGTGCCAGTAGATATATATAATACTTCGAGTCCGACGTATCTCGTATGGGAAATAATGCGAAATGTGGCGAATATTATAATGGTGATTATTTTGATTTTTATAATTTTCTCACAACTGACTGGATTTGGGATTGATAATTATGGTATTAAGAAAATGCTACCAAGGCTCGTAATTATGGCGATTTTGATTAATTTGAGCTTTTATGTGTGTGAGATTGTGGTGGATTTGTCGGATGTTGTGGGAGTAGGGCTCAGAAACTTGTTTGGGTCGATAGGAAATGTAGTGGCGAATAGTACGGTGCAATCGCGTGGGGAAGAGTTTATTGGATATATTATCACGGCAATCTTTACAGTATGTGGCGTGGCAGGGCTGGCTGCACCGACTGGTATCACAATTGCGACGGCTGCGATGGGAATAGCTGGTGGGCCACTCGCTGTGATTATTATAATCTTGGCGTTACTTGTGATATTAGTGTCGGTATTACTGTTCTTCCTAATGCTCGGAGCGAGACTACTAATCGTGATTGGTTGTATTGCGCTTGCGCCAGTGGCTTTTGCTTGCTTCGTGCTACCTAATACGCAGAAAGTATTCCAGAAATGGTGGGATCTATTCAAGGCAGCGCTGATTATTTTCCCGATATGTGGGGCACTAGGTGGGGCTAGCTATCTGATTAGAAATATGGTGCTAGGGATGAATGAGTGGCATCTATTGATGCTAATAGTGGCATTAATTGCCCCATTCTTGCCATTCTTCGCGTTGCCGGGATTGCTGAAGGCGTCGATCGATGGGCTTGGCAAAGTGGGTGGTGCTCTGACGGCGATGGGTAATACTTTCAGAACTGGAATTAGTAGAGGGCGTGATGCCGTAATGAATACGGATGCTGCAAAAGCGTCGATGCAGGAAGGTAGGATGGGGATACTAAGGCGAAGAGTAGGGATGGGCGAAAATGGCCAGCTGACAGAACGTGGACGTAGAAGGCTGAGCCGTGCACAGGATCGTGGTGGCGCTGCACTTAGGCAATATGCTGCGAATCTTGCTGCCGTCCAGAAGGATGATGAAGTGCGCGAATCGTCTAGTGCGACATTGCTCAACACGGCTGCTAAGACTGAGATTGCTGGGGCTGGTGCTGCGTTGGGATTTGACGCTGGGACGAGGGAGGCGTATTATGCTGGGCAGTTCGCAGAAGCTGCTAGCGTGGGTAACGTGGAAGGTATGAACGCTGCGCTGGCTGCTGCGAAGTCGTCTGGTATGAAGGATAAGGATATCGCTTCGATAATTCGTAGGAGTGAGAATGCTGGTGGAATTGCGCTTGACTCTAATATGAAGAGGTCCTGGGCGCAGGATATGGCAACGAAGTACGGTAGCAGTTTCCTTAGTACCGATATGGAGCTAGGGCACTGGATGGCGACTGGGGCTGGTAGGACGCTAGGTAATTTTGGTGATTATGCTAGTGCACATATTGGAGTGGACGATATCAAGAAGGAAGATCTTACAAGGCTATCTGGTGACAGCTTGTCAGCGATGATTACTTCGGGCAAGGTTGGTGCTGGCACGGCACAGCAGGTACTAGCTGAGAACCCAAATCTTTCTGAAGATAAGAAGATTATGCTAGGTATGGCAGCGAGTGGTAAAGTGAATGGAATGTCAGCTGCAGATTTCAAAGCAGAAGCTAATAAGCTCATGGAACGCGATTTCTCTTCTGCTGGTACAATTACACCAGAGATGGTAGAATCCTGGGTGGCTCCACCACAACAGCGTGTGTTTATTACGCAGGATGAGAGTGGTGGTTACTTACACCAAGATCAGGATGTATATGTAAGACAGCGTGGAGGGGGTGGTGGTTTCTCTGGTGGGGGAGGAGGTGGTGGTAATGGTGGTGGGGCTGGTGCTGGTGGTCCTGCACCTGTCGGACCGGTGCCTAGTGGTGGACTAGGTGGTGGTACTGGTGCTGGTAACGGTGGCGCTGGTAATGGTAATGGTGGCGCTAATAACGGTGGCGATGGTGGCAATAACGGTGGAGCTGATAACTCTTGATCAGCTGACGCATAAGAAATATAACTGGACTTAGTGGGGGGGCTATATTTTATGTAGAAGGTGGTATAATAGAGATAATGAAGATTTTTGAGAATATTTTGATTTCTAGTCTTACTACGATGAGGATAGGTGGACCGGCTAGATATGTAATTGAGATTGAAGAGCCACGTGATATTGTGAATGCTTTTCAATTTGCTGATACGAACTATTTTCCGACATACTTTATGGGGGGAGGCGCTAATACGATTGGGCGTGATGAAGGATTCCTTGGGGCGATTGTAATTAATAGGATGAGGGGGATGACTGACGAGAATGGGCTACTGACGATTATGGGGGGAGAGAAGTGGGACGATGTGGTGGCTTATGCTTGTTCGCGTGGATATACTGGAATTGAGGCGCTGAGTAAGATTCCGGGGCTTGCTGCTGCTTCGCCAGTGCAAAATATCGGAGCGTATGGGCAAGATATTTCGCAAGTTTTCGTGAGTGCTGAAGTGTATGATATTGTGGAGAAGAACTTTAAGACGCTGGAAGCTCGTGATTTTAAGTTTGGATATCGAAAAAGTCTGCTTAATACTGAGGTGATTGGCAGGTATTTTATTATGTCGATTAAATTGAAACTCAGCGTGGGGCAGATGGCGAGGCCGTTTTATAATTCAGTAGAACGATATATTGCTGAAAATAACTGGACGGATTTTAGTCCACAAGGGATAAGGGAAGTAGTGTCGGCGATTCGTGCTGATAAATTGCCTGATCCGAGTGAGAAGGCGAGCGCTGGGTCGTTTTTCAAAAATGTCTATCTGGATGCTAAGGGGGCTGAGGCTGCTGAGCTGAAAGGGTATCCAGTACATCGTGGTAAGGATGGTAATAAAATTAACTCTGGATGGCTGATTGAGCAGGCTGGGTTCAAGGGGGCGCTCATTAATGGGATGCGAGTGAATCCGAAGGCTGCGCTAGTACTCATTAACGAGTCGGCTGGTGGGTATGGTGACCTCGCTGCTGCCCGGGAAACAATACGGGGGAAAGTGTATGATAAGTTTGGCTATTTTCTGGAGCAGGAGCCGATAGAGATTATCAATCCACAGATTGCGATGACGCCGGTGGATTTGAGTGGTGGTGGGATTGGGGCGCCACAGGGAAAAGGGAATAATTAATGAAAACATTAGATGGCAGAGAACTGGCTGGTTTTATCAAGGAACGTCAAGCGCATCAAGTGCGAGCGCTGAAGGCTGAAGGTGTAGTGCCGAAACTTACGATTATTCGTGATAGCGATGCGCCAGTAATCGTGAAATATGTAGAACTGAAGAAACGCTATGGTGAAGATATCGGTGTAGAAGTGGTAGATGTATTGGCACAAGATGTAGAGTCGACAGAACAGGCGATTAAGGATGCGAATGAAGATGCTAGCGTGAATGGGGTGATTTTGCAGCTACCGATTAAGGATAAGGAAGAGACGGATAGGCTGACTAGGTTAATTGCTCCTAATAAGGATGTAGATGGGCTGTCTGGTAGTGGTAAATATGAATCGGCGACGGCGACGGCGATTAATTGGCTACTAGCTGGGTATAATGTAGAGCTATTGCGAGCTAAAATCGCAATAGTGGGGAGAGGTAAGCTGGTGGGGGCGCCACTCTATAAAATGTTTACTGATTCGGGCTATAATGTAAAATTATTCCATCGGGGAGATGACCTATCGGGACTAAGGGAATATGATGTAATAATTACAGCAACTGGAGTACCAGGATTAATTACTAGTGAAATGATAGCGCCAGGAGCTGTAATTGTGGATGCTGGTACGGCATCTGAAGATGGAGTACTAAAAGGTGATGTGGCTGAATCGGTACGAGCTCGTGATGATCTAGGAGGGATTACACCTATTATTGGTGGAGTAGGACCACTCACGGTGACTTGCTTATTCGATCATGTAATAAATGCAGCTCAGTAAAGTGAGTGATAATATAAAATACTTTATGTTGTTTGGTAATTAAAATGTATTTTAAATACCATTGTTAGACAGGTCTTGCTTAGCGTATTATTCATCGCATTTCGGAAGCTGCGCGACGTTTTGATTGCGGCATTTTGAGTGTATTCTTGGACGGGTCCTGTCACTAAGTGAACTTTTCTTAATAAGAAAAGTTCAGCAAAAGAATTATAGTATGAAAAATGAAACGAAAGTGAATTCCGTTTCATTTTTTGTTTTGATATTTTTTATTATGGTTGTGCTATAATTATTATTAATATGAAGGTAATACATAACTCTCTCAAATCTTGGTCTCC
>JAZQJM010000027.1:0-10584 GCA_045541635.1 Candidatus Nanosyncoccus sp. | reverse complement strand
AGACATAATAAGACTATAACCATATTCATTATTAGTACCTACTGTGACTGGAATAGTAGAAGTAGCTAGAGCACTATTAATAGGATTAACATTAAGACTAACTAGATTAGTAGGAATAGTTACATTAATACTAGGAGCAATGGTAGCTGAGAGGTCTATGGTGGAGGATTCAGCGTGGGCAGCACCAACCATGAATATGCCCATCAGTATATTAATAGCAATAATTAGAATACTAGCGCCAAGCGCCAAACCTATATATATATATATATATAGGAGAACAAGATTTGAGAGAGTTATGTATTGCCTTCATATTAATAACAATTATAGCACAAGTACAATAATAAATGGTATTTAAATATATTTTCAGGATATTATTATTTATGATAGTCACGAATCTGGCCTAAATATCATTACGCTCACGAAATTACCATGCTAACCTATAGAAAATTCAAGTCCCTATTCCAAAATTTCAATCCAATAACCACTAAACATTCTACTTCCAGTAGGCTTTACCTTCGATACGCACGTCGATGTACGCGAAATCATTAATCCCCTGGTTTGCGAGGTAGCGTATCATACGGTCGGCATCTTCTACCGAGACGCCTGAGCCACGATCAATGATTAACTTAATGAATCCAGTATAGCCGTCAAGATAGAAATCTACTTCGCGAATAGCGCCAGATGGGACTACAGCCTTAACCGGCGTGTAGCCTAGCTCGCGAAAATCTACTTCGGCTTGGCCGATGTATTCTTTCATGCGACTGGTAATGCCACTGCTGTTCGTTGCGTCCTCGTCGATGACTTCTATAGTAGGGGCATAGGTGTTCACGATGGTCGGGGAGTAAGACTCCTCTTCTTCCCTCTCCCTAGTGATGTCGGACATAGCATAGATAACCACAGCAATAATCGCAAGCGACGCTACCACTGTAACGATGAGTCGCAGGCGCTTCTTCTGGTGGATTTTCTTATGAGCAGCCGTACGCTCTGAAGCAGTCTCGAGACGTTCACGGCGTTCGCCAATAGTACGGCCAGATTGAATAGTGGATCTATGATTAAGACTGCGCCTGGCTAACTTCGGTGGCTCAGATGTAGCGCCAGACTTAGCGAGAGGGCCATTATCTCCAGAGGCGCGCGATAAGATGACGTCTGAATCGTCATTAGCTTGTGCTGTAGATTTTTTCTTAATAATACCCACCTAGTAACTCCTATGATACTTCTTTAAGAATTAATTCGGCGAGACGGCTAGCTGCGTCGGCGCGAGCCTCTTCATGGAGATGATCAGCAAGATCAGCACGAAGACGCGGACTGCGCACGAGATGACGTATCTCGTCTAGTAAGATAATCGGGTTTTTCATCATATCGGCATCTTTCACCACGGTGGCAGCCTTAAGCGAGGCAAGACGCTTAGCATTGACAACTTGATGGCTACCTGGCAAGCGCTCGAAAGGCACCAGAATGACAGCTTTCTTCAGGCTAGCAAGCTCGGCAATCGTAGTGGCGCCTGCGCGCGACACAACTACATCAGCAGCACCCATTAGCTCGTTCATAGTAGTGTTAAACTCCCACATACGAAAATTAGACTCAAGAGAGGCCTTCTCCCAGTTCTCGTAGCGCTTAAGGTCTATCATATCCTCGTAATGCTTGCGCCCAGCTACTAGCGCAACAGAAGTAAACTCAAGTAACTCGGGTAAGATGGCACGAGTGACGTCGTTAAGATTCTCCGAGCCCTGTGAGCCACCAGTGATAACTACCAATGGCTTGTCTGGGCTAAATGAAAAGGCGCGTTTGAGTTGCTCGACTTTCACTGGGCTAACCGACTTAAACTCTGGCCCTACCGGGATACCAGTCCAGACATAATTGGGATGAGCTTCTAGTACTTCATCTGCTGGTGGCATACCGAAGGCGACTTTACGAGCATGCTTCATGAGTAAACGGTTAGCCAGACCTGCAACAGCATCAGACTCGTGGATAATATACGGAATGCGAAATAGCCTAGCAATTAATCCTACTGGCAAGCACACATAGCCACCTTTCAAGAAAATAATATCAGGGCGAGATTTCTTAGAAATCAGCCTAAAGAAACTCACACCTAAGCCACCGATAAAACCAAAGAACCCCAGGATATTGCCAAGAATTAGATCTTTCAATGTGATGTCCAGATGGACGAAATAGTCACGAAAATGCCAGTTAGAATAGCGATGAAATTTGCCAGCCAGAATGCGCTTGACACGAATAACAGGGCCAGATTTACCTTTCTTAGACTCGCGACCTTCGGCCCATGAGACGCCGAGCTCAGTCGTGAGCTTAGTGACGTTAGAATAATATTTGAAATCAGTCCAAAATTCTATATCGACACGAGGACGTTTTTCTAAAATTTCACGAATTACGGCGACGGCTGGCGTAATGTGCCCCCCGGAGCCCCCTCCGACTACTAATATCTTCATTTTGTTCTATTACCTCTCTACTAGTATAACACGAAACCTGCAAAACTAGACCAATAGCAAAGGCCAAAAATACCATACTGGTACCACCATAAGATAAGAGTGGTAAAGTAATACCTGTAACTGGAACCAGTGAAGTCATAGCCATAATATTCACTACCACTTGCGCCAAAGTCCACGAGAAGACACCAACCACCAGTAAGCGATCATTCATAATGGCAGTATGGCTGGCAACATTTAGCATTCTAAGTAGCATGACACCAAAGACGGCAACAATAATAAAGAGCCCGACGAAACCAAAGGTCTCGCCCATGATGGCGAAGACAGAGTCATTGATTGATTCTGGTAAATAACCTGTAGCCTGGACTGAATTACCCACACCTACACCAAATAACCCACCAGTGCCGATGGCGAGCATGGCATTTTCTATGTGATAAGTGGAGTCTGATGATTCCCCACCAGTCAGGGTGGCAACCCAAGCGTCGACACGTTCCATACGATGCGAAGAAGTTACGACCGAGCCGACAGCTGCGACCGTCACAATTAGCAAGACTAACAAGTATTGTTTCATGGAAATACCAGACATCAGTAACATGCCAAAAATAATAAAGATAAGCGCTACGCCTGTACCGAGATCGCCCTGTGTAATAACCACGAGGAATAGCGAAGCACCACAGACAATAGCGAGTGGTAACCAGAATTCCTGTAGCCTACCAACCGTACCCTCTTCTTTCTTACGCGAGATGAAGTCAGCTAGATAAATTACCAGTGCGAGCTTCAATACTTCGGCCGGCTGGAGACTAATGGGACCGAGCTGGAACCAGCGACATTCGCCAAGCTCACATTTTACTAATGAGGAACCTACGAGCGATAAGATCCAGAGTAGGCCTGACAGAGCTAGAGCAAGAATCATGATTGGCTTGGCGTATTTCTTAATAAACTTATACGGGATAACCTTAAAAGCTAGAAAGAATGCCACAAGAGAAAGCGCGACTGAGCGAAGCTGCAGAATGAAGAAATCATTAGGACCATAATCTGAGCCGTAGGTAGAATTAAGGACATTAGCGCGCATCGGGCCGATGGCATAAATCACGATAAGACCAAGCGCCATAAGGCCCAAAGTAGCAAAGAGAATTACTAGATCAGACTTATGCTTACGGTTCATGCTTAATTTCCCACCCCATTAAATAGCGCCCCCAGTCGCTGCAAGAAATACGCCAATGATTGCGCAGACGCCAGCCAGAATCCAAAATCTCATGACAATCTTAGCCTCGCCCCAGCCTGTAGCTTCGAGGTGGTGGTGGATGGGTGCTGAGATGAAAATTTTGTGACCAAAGAATTTCTTAGAAAAGAGCTGAATAAGACTAGAGCCTGCCTCAATCACAAACATTAAACCAATAACTGGCAAAAGTAGAAATGAATTAGTCATCATCGAGATGACACCCAGGCCAGCGCCGAGTGCAAAGGAGCCAGTATCGCCCATCATGAAGCGTGCTGGTGGCACATTGAACCAAATATAGCTAAGCAGCCAGCCGACCACTGTCATACAGAAGCCAAATAGCAATATATTACCCTGCAGCAAAGCAATCGCGCCAAAGGCCCCATAGGCCATCATGGCAAGCCCACCAGACAAGCCGTCAAGTCCATCGGAAATATTAACGGCATTAGATGTAGCGACGACAGCAAAGGCAAAAATCGCAATCATGCCAACAATACCTACTTCGATATTGCCGAAAAATGGGATAAGTATTGTAGTCCAACCGAGCTTCACGGCGAAGAACCAGCCGAGCACAATACCAACGATGGTAATAAGAGCAAATTTCACTGGGCCACGCAGACCCGCTGCTCCCCTACCAGAGCCGAATATATTGATAGCATCATCGATTACGCCGACGAAAGAACCACCCAGAAACCCTACGAGTGGCAACCATGTCTGACCTCGATCGAGATTAAAAATCCAAGTAACAAGTGTAACAGAAATGATACCGATAAGACCTGCCATGGTTGGAAAAACACGCTTAAATTTATGAGCGTGAAGCTTCGACATGACTGGGAGAGCCTTACCATCTACAGTGGTCTGCTTCTGTTTCTTCCAAAAGTGATATTTGTAGGCAAAATACGTATAGACTGGGGTTAAGAACATTGATAACAAGAATCCTGCTAGTGCCAGTAAAAGTCCGTAAAAAATCTCTTCGTTAATTTCGCCAAACATGTTTCCAAACATATATTTATTATACCCCAACTGGCTTGATTTTTAAATAATCAATAACGTAATTAGAAATGGAATCAAAGAGCGTGCCAGCCTCACCACCAGAGAGCGCTTGGCCTTCGCCCCACATTTTGACCATGATGACATATTCTGGTAATTCCCCACTCGGTGCGACGAAACCGATGTAGGAGCCAACAAGATTAGACATGCTGTCATCATAAGCACCATCCACGATAACCTGGGCTGTGCCAGATTTGCCACCTACGTCATAGCCTGGCTTGTCGATACCACCACGGACCTTGTAGCTACGGTTATTAATTAACATTTCGCGCATCATGGCCGAAGTCTCGTTAGTTAGGATCTGCTCATCGCGTGGTCTATCAGAGGTATCGGAAGAATCTTCGGCGCTTCCATTGTTGGATTTTAGGGAGTCTAGAGGGATAATTTCGCCGTTGTCATAGGCGCCTTTCACAATCGACGGAGTATGATAATATCCGCCATTGACAACGGCTGAAAAAGCAGTAGCAGTCTGAATCATAGTGATGCCGAGGTTTTGACCGAAAGTCATATTGGCATAAGTAGAATTACGGCCCCAGCCTTCATTAGGATCTTCAATATACCCCTCGGCTTCAATAAGCTCAATGCCAGTAGCACGACCAAGACGGAATTTATTATGATAATAATCATAGAGTGTTTCCCTACCCTTCTGGTTAATCTCGTTAGGGTTATCACCGAGTAATTTCAGAGCATGGATGGAGCCAGTATTGAGCGACCAATAGAGCGCCGTCCTCATGTCAATGGTGCCGTAGAGGCTGGAGCGCTTCTCGGCATTTTCGATTTTCCAGTCATCGATGACTTCGTAGCCCTGGTTAAAATAGGTAGTATCGGCAGTCATTTTACCTTCGTTAATTGCTGCCGAGAAGGTGAAACTTTTGCAAATCGAAGCTGGCTCGTAAGGAACTTCTGTGACTTGGTTAATGTAGCTAGAAGCGTCCTTAACATTGCCATAATTGGCTGGATCGTAGCCAGGGAGACTCGTCATTGCCACCACTTCGCCACTATTAGGATTCATGACGACAACGGCAGCATTAGTAGCTGCTGTGGAATCAATAGCCGAAGTGGTAATTTCTTCAATGCCACGCTCCAGACCCCGGTCGACACTGAGGACGATATTGATGCCATCCTGAGCTGGGATTTTCACATTATCGTCACCGATGGATAGTGCGACATTATTGACATCAGAAATAGATTTCAGCAAACCATCCTTTCCTGATAGTAAATGATTAAGTGAGCCCTCTACACCATACTGGCCAAGTCCATCTGCATTGACAAAACCAAGTAAGGTGGAGCCTACTTCCCCTTCTGGATAGATGCGCTGATTACTCTTCTGGAACCAGACGCCAGAAATATCCTTATCGGCAATTTGCATGGCAGTAGTGTGAGAAATGTTACGAGCAACAATATAATACCTGAGGCCCTCAGTAGCAAAAACTTCGTCAAGATTGGCTGTGATATTAGCTGGGGCGTATTCGTTAAGGGCCTGCTTAATACCATCCTTATCAGTGATAGCTGGATCAATAATTACAGAATAGGTGGTCTGGTTCAAGACGACTGGCACAGCTTCACCAGAGTCCATCATATAGATTTCACCACGCTTGGCCACGATAGTCTCAAGCATAGTGTGCTGGTCGTTAGCTTTCGCTACCCACATACCGTGCTCGATGATTTGAATAAAAAAGAGTCGCACAACAATAATTGCTAGTGCAACTAAGACAACTCTTTTTAAAATCTTAATCCGCTGCATATCCTGTTACCGTAGCGTCGGTCATGGTGGCAGCGACAGCGCTATTCTTAGCAGCAGCTACAGAAGTAAGGCGTGCCTTCTCGACTGCGAGGTCATCACGACGGGCGCTCATATCATTAATTTCAGATTCAATAGCAGAAATTTCATAATCAAAACTAGTGGCTTTAGTACCTTCAGCAACATAGATAAGACCAAACACAAGCGTAATGAGACTGACAATCACGATCTGTGAGATGGAGCCAAGACTTCTCTTGGTGTGGCGTACGGTATTACGGCCACGGGTAAAACTGGCGCTAATTGGAATAGCTTCCCTTCTTGATACGAATGTAGTCTGATTACTCATTTTAATATTGTCCTCGCTATGTTGTTTGTGTTAGTTTTGATTTTTGTTTTAGGTTTTAGGTTTTAATCTTAGACCGGAACGTTCTAAGAGTATTACAACTCTCTTCTCTTAGAACGGAGTCCGGAAGGTCATACACTCCACACCTACCATTAAAACCCTGGTTGTGGCAGGCTCGCGTAGAGCCCATATCGCAGTATTGTTATGGTGTGGTGGGGATACTGTGGAATCCCCACCACCTGAGGTCAAAGTTATTTCTTGAAGTTAACTTTGATGGTTTGTACGCGAGATTTGTTCGCTACGATGATTTGCTTTGGCATTTTGCCTCCTTTTTGTTTTATGTTTTTGTTTTATCAATTCCTCGTGGCGACGCGCAACTTGGCGCTACGGGCGCGAGGGTTGATAACTAACTCCTGTGCTCCCACTGTGATAGGCTTCTTCGTGATAACTGTAAGAAGAGACTCCTCGCCGTGACTGGATTCTTCTTTCATGAACTCCTTAACGAGCCTATCCTCTAGACTATGGAAAGTGATAATGCCGAGCCTCCCACCGGGATTAAGTAGCTGAGGCAAGAGTGGTAGAGTATCCTCTATCTCTTGCAACTCGCTATTAACGACGATGCGAATAGCTTGGAAGATACGCGTTGCTGGGTGAATCTTCGAGTAGCCGGACTTAGACTTGATAATCTCGGCTAGAGCCTTAGTGTCGTGAATCGGACGATGATGGACGATTTCACGAGCTAGCAGCTTGGCGCGTCCTGGCGTCTCTTCACCGTATTTGGTAAAAATCTCTGCCAGTTCTCGCTCGCTCCAGTGATTAACAATAGTATCAGCCGTAAGCGACTCGCAACGATCCATGCGCATATCTAGTGGCGCTGCAGTTTTAAAGGTAAAACCACGCTCTTCCATATCTAGCTGTGGAGAAGAAACTCCAAAATCTGCAAGTATTATATCGAAAGTCTTTCCACACTGCAAAAGCTGTAGCACTGAACTGTAAAAATCATCATGCATTAGTGTAACGGATTGATCTTGCTGGAACATACTCTTAAGATGTTCGATAGCGAAATCATCACGATCCACGAGTACAGAGTCTTTATAATTCTGTGTTACATCCAAAATAGACTTGGCGTGTCCACCGTAACCAGCCGTGAGATCTAAATATGACTCACCGGACTTAGGCGATAGAGTTGCCATAACTTCGGATAATAATACTGGAATATGTAGTTTCTCCATATATATATTATACTCTTTTGTTTGAGAACGCTCAACTAGAAACTACTGCGTGTTTGTTTCTGTTTGATTTTTGTTTGATAGGTTGACACAATTTAATCTACCACGATTTTGTCTTACGAGAGTAAGGCTTATAATCATGGCCGTTGAGAGACTTATTGTGCGATTAGCCCGTAGGCTATTAGAGTTTATTGGGAGGTGTGTTTAAGGGAAGGTACGCACGATTATTGTTACGCATTTCGCTAATATTAATGCGCGCTGTAGCTCCCAGTTGGCCGTTCTCAAACTTTTTTAATGTGCTTGTTTGTTTGTGGTGTTTATGGTTATTTCCACTGACTTCAGTATATTATAAAAAAATTGAAATTGCAAGTGCTTTTTTCGTGATTTTTAATAGATTTTTGGATCCCTTAGTTTTCCACAATTGTGGAAATCTCCCCTGTTATTTGCCCGAACAGAAAACCGAACACGTGGGCTTGACTTATTCCCTTTCTATGTTGTAATAACCGAACAATCAGGGGTGGGGTGGGGATTATTGTTATATATCTGTGGTGAGTGGCTAGACTGGGGGTGTTCGTTTGCTTGAAGTGTGAGAAACGTGTTATAATGAAGAAAATAAGTGGAGATAACTATGGAAGATACAAATACTGGCGAACCGTTTGACGTGTTTCTCTGGGCGAACGAGATTGACGAAGTTAAGAATAACGTGAGCGCTGAGCTTTTCCTATTTAATAAGAATTACACCCCGTATAAGATAAAATATTCCGACAAGCTGGCTGGGGCCGTGAAGTCTATGTTTATGCAAGAAGCAGTGCATTACATCATTGAGGAGGCCGACAAGGAGCTCGAATGTCGCGAATATGAGCGCGCTGACGGCGAGGAGAAAGTAGTATATCGTACTTCCCTTTCTAAGGTAGGACGCGCCGAGACTTTAGTACATTTAATTGAGAATGAATATAAGGATATTGATTATTTTTCTGAGAATGAGTATGATTTCAAGAAAGTCAAAGGCATCATTGCAAAATTCACTTATCCAGGCGATACTGGGATGAAGACTTTCTATATTGCGAAAATCCTGCCAGCCTCATCTGCACTGAAGGGTGCTACGAGCTGGGAGATTAACGGTGAGAGCTTTGAGCCATTCTCGGCCGAGATTGCACTGAAGATGCCGGATGATAATCAAGTAGCGATTATTGATGGGACGATCATCGTCTTCAATCAGGCAAAGTTCGAGAATCTCTTCCAGTATGATTACAAATCACAGGTGATCGCTGAGGAGAAGGCGCGTGAGCTCACCGAGAAATATAAATTATCCTTCGCCGAGGGACTGACGCTTGATTCCCTACTCGCCGACAAGAAGCCAATCCTGAAGAAAGTACAGGCGATGGATATCGCTGAAGAAATGCCCCAGAATAAGCTCCTTGAATATGCTGACGAGATGCAGCTAGAACTAATGACTGACGATGACGGCTCCATTATTATTATGGATGACAAAGATCTCACTATGTTCGTGAATCTACTTAACGAAGATTATTTCATATCACCAGTCAACGGCAAGAGATACGAAATTAAGAGCAAGAAATTACTCAGCGAGCCAGATGGTGAGCCACCTAGAGGATAATTATGCATTTAGTCTTGCCTATAATTTATTGAGCATTCTATAGATATGCTCGGGATAGGGACTTGAAATTTCAAGCACGTCATATGCTGGTAATCCGGGAAAGATTGCCCCGATAGGCAACTTTCTCGGTTGTGTCGGGATATACATGTTGAAATTTCAAATTAATTTTATTATTCCCAAAATGCCCACAGGGTGCTCTTCTTATGAATTATGAGGTAACGCTATAAATTCTGCCTCTTACGATTTATGATAGTTGTGGTGATATTACTTTTATTACAATCTTAGTGCAAATCTGCGTAGCTTTTCGCGATGATATCGTCTTGACCGAGGGATTTTAGGACGTTTATTAGTTCTTCCCTAGTCTTAGGAACGTGACTATTATCGTCAATGATGTGCTCTATCTTGGTATAAGTCTGAGGTTCCTCGCCATCCAATTCGTCAAGATAAAGTGTAGTATTCTCAGCCCAAGTGAGATTCTGGCGACGACGAGAGACTTCGCCACTCTGACGAAAGCCCAGCTGCATAATAATATTCGCTGCGCTGGTGTAATCAGTGATCGTAGTCTCTTCCACGATATCTATCCCGGAATCCTCAATGTGACGACGAAGAATCAGGGCGTATCTAGGCGCCTCGTTAACCGAAAGCATAGTAGTACGCATAATCAGACGTGGATAATTCATGCCATACTTATAGCCACGTGGCACATAGACGCGATCGTGCTGCCAATACATTGGCGAAAAGTCCAAATCCCTCGCCTCTACTTTCGCTTCAAACTCTTCACGATTCCTTAACTTGGCCTTGATAATAATCTTCTTCATATCTTATATTATAGTCTATGAGGGGCGATTTGGGAAATGAATTCTTAATGATTTATCTAGTTAAGTGTAGGTTAGTTAGCAATTTCGTGAGCTTTGGACTCGTTCATTGCTAGACAGGCCTTGCT
>JAZQJM010000026.1:0-9800 GCA_045541635.1 Candidatus Nanosyncoccus sp. | reverse complement strand
TATTATTAATTTAATATAAGAAAGGCGAGAAGTTATGATTCGGAAGAGATTCAATATTTCTTTAAGAGTCGTAATTAGACTCTTGTCAAAAACAATTACTATCACTATTGAATAGTGATAGTAATATTACTCTAACTGTAGCTGAGTTACTAGAGCTCAGCTCTTGGTATTATATTAACACGAGTGGGATGAATTGTCTATATATTCCATCACAAATCCCCCCAGTATTATCTAAGTGTCGTAATTAGACTCTTGTCAAAAAACAATTACTATCACTACTCTATAGTGATAGTAAGTTTCCAACTGTAGCTGAGTTACTAGAGCTCAGCTCTTGGTATTATATTAGCACGAGTGGGATAAATTGTCTAGACGATGATCTCGACAGACGACTATCTGGAAATCGATTTCCAGTGAAGATATCGCCATTTCTTGATGCTTATAAGGTGGAGGAGAGCTACTTAGCGACACAGCGAACTGAGAAGCCGTTGCTCCGATTACCGATACCCCGAGGATACACATCCGAGGAAGTGACGTACAGGACGTACATACTGCCACTATAGTAGTACGTAGAGGACCAGAAGTAGCCGCCGCTACCCTGATCGTACGCTGAACTACCGTCGTAGTAGCCGGAGAGGGGCGTAGACAGTGCATTACGGAAGTTAGTAGCGTCACTAGAATAAGCTGTGTAAAGAGCTTGATATTTACCACTAGATCCTCCAGTAGGCATTCTCCAGCCACTAGGACAGATATCGTAGCTAGCATTGCCAGTACCACTGTCACTCGCATAACAATATGTACCAGCAGAAGCAGCACAGTAATTGTAATATACACCTATCTTACCACTAGCACTGCCATATGTAGTACTTGCTACAGTATTAGCTGAATCGGTATTGATCTGTGCCCCGGTATAAGAGTTAAATCCTTCAGAGATAGACGTTGGCAGCGCAAATGATACACTAGGAGACATATTAGTATTAGATGTAGATAATGATTCCGTCAGCGATTCAGCACCGAGTCTCAAGTTATCAAGCAACCAACAGTTATTATCAGCTAACTTCTGGATGTTGTATTCTTGCTCATCACGTTTATCATACACTAGTGTCATTTCTGTTGGGCAATTAGCCGTAGTAACATCTTGAATATAAGTTTTCACTTTCCAAACAGCGTTTAATGTAATAATTAGATCATCCGTATCTTGAATGGTATAATTTGTTCCTGGCTCATAAGTAGTACCATTACAAGTTGTTCCTGAGTTGGTGGTAGCAGTATTACACCATCCTACGAATATATAACCACTTCTAGTCGGTACGTCAGAAGATAATACAATTCCAGTGCTACTAGTGCCAGTAGAAATAGCAGCAGGATTAATAGGCGAACCAGTTACACTAGCATCTCCACTATCATTAGCGTATTCAATAGTATAAGTTGCTGGTGTAGCTACTACGTTAAATGTTAGTCCTAAGTTATAAGTACCAGCAGAAGTAGTGTAGTCTGCTTTAGCTGCAAAGTTAACATTAGTAACATCTGCATTAACTCTAGTATTACTAGAACCTAGCATTACTCCACTAGTATAGCCATTATAGTTACCATTATTAATACTATATCCCCACCTATTTACTGTGAATTCTTCTGCCGTATATCCATCTTCTGTAGTAGTAAGAGTATCAATCGTAGGAATGGTATGATCTGGTAGTTCTTCTGTTCTAGTCAGTGCAGTAATATTATTAGTAGAGCTAAGTATTAATGTATATCCATAATCATTATTAGTACCTACTGTAATAGGTACATTAGAAGTAGCTAGACTAGCATTTACTGGATTAAGTGTTAGACTTACTGTACTAACTGGAATAGTTACATTAAGGCTAGGTAGTATATTAGCCGAATATTCAATATTAGCCGAACCAGAAGTATTGATTGCAGCTGAAGCAGAGCCAGAACTAAGACCACCACTAAGAGAGACAAGTAAACTAATTAATACTGTAGCGCTAAGCGCCAAACCTATATATATATATATATATAGGAGACCAAGATTTGAGAGAGTTATGTATTACCTTCATATTAATAATAATTATAACACAACCATAATAAAAAATATCAAAACAAAAAATGAAACGGAATTCACTTTCGTTTCATTTTTCATACTATAGTTTCTTTCGTTGGGACTTTCTTTCCTAAAGAAAGTCCCATTTTAGGTGTGTGCCTGATTTATTTTCCTTACTAGCCTTTCTTGCTGGACTTCTTTTCCTCCGGAAAGAAGTCCAAAGTTTCTTTTGCTGAACTTTTCTTCTATGGAAAAGTTTACCTAGCAAAACCATATCATCTTATTCTAGAATCCTAAAAGGATTCTAGATCTATAATCAAAAATTGAAATGGAATTGACTTCCATTTCAATTTTCATCCAAAAGTTTCTTTGCTGGACTTTCTTTTCAAAGAAAGTCCAAGTAAGTTACTGGTTATCCGACCCCACGCAATAAGTACCAGAACCTTCGAGTTTGTATAGCATCGCAAAGTGACGTAGCTCAGAAGACACCACTGACTCGCCACTACACTGACCACCAGGAATAATATATAGCACGTGCTGAGGCACTGGATCAGTACCGCCTACCGTATACCCCTCACTGCCACTACCTTCAAGCTTCACAGAAGAGCCATCACCAATCGTAGGAATATCAAGATCGGTCCCCTTCGAATAATTGCTTGTAATCACCACATTATATGGCACACCATCTGGATCTACAAAAGTATTCTCAGTAGCACCAGAAGCATTCATGTAATTCTTCACGAATAGACACGCAGCCTTTTTACAATCTGCATCATTAGTTGGAGTAAAACCAGTCTCCTCGCCAAAGTTAGCATAAGACGCTTCACCTGCACCAGGCAAATTATTCCTCTTAGTACGGTTGTTAGTTTGATATTGCACTAGCGCCGTCACTACACGAGACAAATCCTGTCGCCTCTGAGTATCACGCTGCGAGCGCTGCAATGCTGGCAAGGCTACGAACACCATCAAGAAGATAAGACCTGCGATAGCAAGCACAAGCACGACTTCAATAATGGTAAAGCCTTTCTTATTGTTAGTGTTTTGAGCCATTGAATAAATCCTTTCTAGACTTTATACTTATGTTAATAATAACTTAAAAAAACTAAAAAAGCAAGAGCGTTTTTCCTAGGCCAGCCAGCATCACATCTGGCCAGCATCGCTTCTACGTCGCCACAGTGTTCACTAATGAGTAGATCGGCAGTAGTGTACCACCTACCACGATTCCAATTAGGCCAGCCATAATTACCATCAAGATCGGCTCAATCATTGTAGAAATATTACTAATCTGTTCATCAAGTTCGTTTTCATATACCTGCGCAGCTTTTCCTAGCATTTCGTCAATTTTACCAGACTCCTCACCAATGCCAGCCATCTGTGGCACAAGTGGCAACATATAATCTCGTTCCACTAAAGATTCCGACAGATTCTTACCACTTTTTATCATATCAAGCGCCTTCGAATATTCAGCCTCCACCACCGTATTATTAATCGCCTCAATAGAAGTCGTAATCGACTCCAGCATTGGCACACCAGTCGCGAGCATCATCTCGGCCGTCCTAGCAAAACGCGACACATACAATTTCCTAAACAGCCCACCGAAAATCGGCACATATAACTTAAACGAATCAGCCACCTTACGTCCAGTAGGCGTACGTTTAATGAAGAAATATGCCCCGGCTCCTAGGCCACCTACCACTATCAATATTAGCCACCAGAAAGTCGCAAAGAAGTTCGTAAAATCCACCAGAATCTGAGTTAGTACTGGTAATTCTTCGCCCATATCCTCATACAAATCGCGCACTTGAGGCACTACCATAATCATCATGAAAGCAAGCACTGCAATAATTACCACTAGAATAATCGCAGGATATACCAAAGCACCCTTAATCTTACTCATCATTGAAGCATCTTTTTCTTCCTGATCAGCCAAACGCTTGAGCGCCAAGTCTAACGTACCAGATTTCTCACCAGCTTGAATAAGCGCAAGATACACCCCATTAAATATATCCGGATGCGCACCAAAAGCCTCATACAGACTTTTACCAGATTCCACAGCTGCAATAATCTCTTCGGCTACGACTTTCATACCACTACCTTCTGTTTGCGAAGCCACTGTTCTTAGCGACGCAGACAGTGGCAAACCTGCACCAATTAACGTAGCCAGCTGCCTAGTAAAGACAATTCTGTCTTTCGTGGTTACTCGATTCCTTAATTTTAAGAAAGGATCCGACGCGCCCTCTTCCACCACAGATTGTGGTATATATCCCTGCTCAATCAAAAGCTTACCAGCCGTTTGCTCAGTATCTGCCTGGATGCTACCCTTGACAATTTTATTAGTAGCCTTATCTCTTGCCTTGTAATTAAACCGTTTCACCCACTATCCTTTCACTAGACGATTTAATTCGTTCATATCTACAGCAAATTCACGTGCTGCATCATAAGTTATTTCACCACTCTGTACCATCTTTGCCAGCGTCCGATCCATCGTCTGCATCCCCTCTGCTGCTCCAGTCTGAATTGCCGTATCGAGCTGGAATGTCTTACCATCACGAATCAGCGCTCTCACTGCAGCATTTGCCACCATAATCTCAGCTGCCACCACGCGACCACCAGATACAGCTGGCACCAATCTCTGCGAACAAATTGCCATCAAGATATTAGCGAGCTGCGCTCTAATCTGAGGCTGCTGATGTGCTGGGAACACATCCACCATACGATCTATCGATTGCGCTGCCGAGTTAGTATGAAGTGTGCCGAACACCAAATGGCCAGTCTCAGCAATTGTAATTGCAGCCTGTATCGTCTCTAAGTCACGCATCTCACCAATCAGTACTACATCAGGATCTTCACGAAGTGCCGATCTTAGCGCAGCCGAGAAACTAAAAGTATCATAATGCACTTCCCTCTGCACAATTACCGAACGCTGCGACTTATGAGTAAACTCAATTGGATCCTCAATCGTAATAATATGTTTTGACTTTTCACGGTTGATTTTGTCAATTAGAGCAGCTAGAGTCGTCGATTTACCCGAACCAGTCGGACCAGTCACGAGCACCAGCCCACGAGGAAAGTCAGCAAAAGTCTCCACCACTGGTGGCATACCAATCTCGGAAATATTCTTAATTTTATTCGGAATCAGACGAAGCGCAGCTGCCATTTTACCACGTTCATGAAAAGCGTTCACACGAAAACGTGCCAAATCACCAAACGCAAACGAATAATCAAACTCTTTATCTTTCAAGAAAATCTTACGCTGGTCTTCATCCATCGTCGCAAAAATCAGTTCTTCCAGCATTTTATCGTTAAGCGTAGGTGCACCATTAATTGGTATCAAATTCCCATCCACGCGTAAAATTGGAGGCAAACCAAACTGAATATGAATATCCGAAGCATCACGACGCACACATTCTTCTAGCAACGTTTCAATCCTTATCGACGCACTTGCCCCAGCCGACACAGGAGCACTCATCCCAGCCGACGCACCAGCAGTCATACCAGCACCAGCCGACGTATCAGCCCCAGCAGCCATACTACCCTGAGGATTCGTAGCTCCAGCCACTACCTGATTCATTGCGTTTTGTCCTAGATTAGCTTGCCCATTATTTTCCATACTATTATTATACCATAAGTATTATGACAAATCACTAGCTACACGATTCACTTCTTCAATAGAAGTTATACCAGATAACACCTTAAGTATTCCGTCTTGACGCATTGTCACGGTCCCTTTACTGCGTGCGAGTCTCATAATCTCGGCTGCCGTAGAATGCTTCACAATCATTTTTTGAATTTCCTCATCCACCGTAATTGCCTCGTACAGACCAGCACGTCCTTTATATCCACCAGGCGCTTCTTTCGTATCCACACCTTTCGCCAGCATATAAAACGCGTCATTTTTAACAGGTAGCCCAGGATAGCCCAAATCTTCACTAACTTTCGCCACATCTTCTTTCGTAGTAGGTAGCAAATCTCCCACAATCGAATTAATACTCGTAGTCTCAATTTCAGAAGATTTATACATTTCACGTTTCTCCGTGATACGTCGCACCAACCTCTGACCAATCACTACATTTAGTGTAGAAGCCAGCAAGAATGGCTCAATCCCCATGTCTAGTAAACGTGGCAAAATCCCAGCAGCCGAGTTCGTATGTAGAGTACTAAACACCAAATGCCCCGTAAGTGCCGCCTGTACAGCCAGCGATGCTGTTTCTCCATCACGAATCTCACCCACCATTACAGCATCCGGATCCTGACGAAGGATTGATCTTAATCCTGACGCAAAAGTTAGCCCAGCATCCACATTCACCTGAATTTGATTAATCCCGTCCATCTTGTATTCTACTGGATCCTCAAGTGTCACGATATTAATCTCTTCAGATTTAATCTGCTGAATGAGTGCATAAAGTGTCGTAGATTTACCCGAACCAGTCGGACCAGATGTTAGAATCATCCCATTAGGCTTCTCAATTCCTTCCATTACAGCCCTAAGAGCATGCCCAGTCATACCCATTTGCGCTATATTCATACTCGTACCAGTTTTATCAAGCAAACGTATCACCACTTGCTCGCCCCAAGTCACTGGCGATATCGCAATACGAAGGTCCACCTCCTTATCATCCACCATCACTGTAAACTGACCGTCCTGTGGAATCCGATGTTCATCAATTTTTAGATTCGATAAAATCTTAATTCTCGACACGAGCGCTGGGGCTACAGTCTTCGGTAGCTCCATGATTTTACGAAGTACACCATCTATTCTACACCTAATAATTAGCGAATTCTCTAGTGGCTCAATATGTATATCAGATGCTTTCACTTTCACCGAATAACTCAAAATCGTCGTCAGCGCTTTCGAAATCGGCGAATCTTGCACAATTGTTTTTACGTTACTTTGTTCCCTGAGTGCTGCTTCTTCACTAGATTCTTTTACGGCTTCCTTAATGCCAGAGAAATCCCCGTGATTTTTCTCGATAACTTCACGAATTCCCTGCTCACTCGACATCCATACCCTAATAGGCTGCCTAATCAAATTCGAAATATAGTCTGTCGCCTGCACATTTGTTACATCTGCCATTGCGACATTTAGCATACCGTCTTTTTCGCCTAACGGAATCGCCAGCACTCGAATCTGCGCTTCATATGGAATTTTTACCAAAATATCCTGATCGATATTAATATTGCGCAGTTCCACATACGGCACACCAAGAATCATTGCAGTAGCACGCGCCACCATACTTTCATTAATAATGTTCTGCTTCGTTAGCTCAGTCAACACTGACTGGTTCGGATCAGTAATCGTACTCTTGATTGTCGCAATCTGATTAGCATCAGCCAGCCCCTCAGCTACAAGTAAGCTGATGATTCTATCTTCAGCAGCTTTGGTTAGTACTGGCATAATTACAGCCCCTCTTCGCTAGGCTCTTGCCCCTCTTCAATTGGCGTAGAAGTTATCTCATCAAGACAATTTCCATTTTCATCATAAGACGTACAGCCACCCACATACACTTCCACCGTCGGATTAATTGCCCGATAGTTAAAAATCTCATTATCAGGTTCAGCCAAAGAATAATTAGTATCACCACTCAGCGTCTTGAACGAAACGCTCTCCAGTGCTGGCAAGAATAAGTTACACACCAGATACGAAGCTACTATACAAATTACAGCCGTTATAATTGCCGTAGTCAAATCTTTTTTCATTATTTCGCTCCTGGTTTAACTGTTTTTGTCGCCTCCGACAATGACGATTCATCCATGTAATAAGCCGTAGCTTGCGCTTGCAAAATCAGTGCATCATTGCTACCCCATTCAATCGTTGCTCTTTCAATATTAAACTCACGAATCGAACGCTCAATATTATCAAGTACTCGCATTGTCGTACCAGAATCAGCCTCTACCGATAATCTTACCGAAATGGCATTCAGATTAGTCCCCATCGTCACGGCATCAATATTACCAGTTGGGCTTAGGGATTCTGGTTCCCAGCCAGAGAGTTTGAAAATTTTATTCAAGCTAGAAAGCAGTGCTTCCTCATTCTTAAATGCTGGCAAAGCATCTGGAATAATCCTTAATGCCGAGCAACTCCTAATTAATCTACTGGCACCCACCAACGCTTCACTTGTCTCTGCCGAGTCGTACAACTCTTCGAGCTCGAGGTAAGTATAATTCTTATTAGTAGCAGGATTAATACAATCCGAACTACTTTCTTTCGGAACGGAGTTCAGCGCTTCGTTCGCCGACATATTATCAATAATATTCGCTCTCAAAGTCCCCGGGATACGTGACACCGTAATACTATCAGGCGTACATTTCTGCAATTCCTCATCCGTATATACTTCACCAGCTGGTTTCGTACAAATACCAATTTGCTTAATTGCATTCGAATAAGACACAATCGCTTTATCTTCTTCCGATATTACATTCGCATTGAAAGATATCTGCCCCACAAAATGCATTACAATCGATATCGCCACTCCTAAGAAAATCGCAGCACCCGATACAGACATCAATATCACTTTCTGAGCCTGTGATATCTTAGCTTTACCAGCAAGTTTCTTACCAAATGATAAATCTATTGCCATTTTACTCTCCTGCTGTACCATTAACGTTTATTGTATTCGCACAATCTGCATCACCAGGCTGGCAATCAGCAGCACGCTCAGCAAACATACTCTGAATCTGTACATAAGAATCTGTTACATTGCGTTTACCAGAAGGTGCAATTGCTAAGAAATGATGATTATTAAAACTAAACGCTTCCGAACTCAGCGTAATAATTGCCGAGAACCTGAGTACTAGCTCATTAGAAGCACCACGACCATTTGACGAATCCGTAATCGCAATCCCATCAATACCATTAGGAATTAGCAGACATTCTTCATTACTACTACCCCAACTTATCGTACCATCCTCATTTTCTACACCAGAATAAGTAATGCAAGAGCTATTAAAATGCGCAATGTTTTCTATGTTACCACTAATATCCATATAAGGCTCATCTTCTTCAGGATCTTCTTTATACCACTCGCTAAACTGTGGAGTACGCCAAATTTTCACCACATTATTCCCCATGTAATCTTCAATTTCATAGCCTTCATGACTAGCCCTAGTAGCATCACTGCTTGGTGAAGTGCTAGAGTTCTCTTCCTCTTCATCAAATTCTTCCTCTACTTCTTCCTCATAGGATGGATTACAGCCATCGCCATCAATTAACCAATAAGCATAATAACTTTGCTTCCCATAATCATAAAAAGTCGAGCCATCCGTACCAGTCTCAATCATACAATATGCCGGAATTTCTGCATTATAACGATCCACATAATTACCATAATCATATTTCATATATTGCATAGACTTCTTAAACGAATCCAGCACATTATAATCAATATATGGCTCAGTACCAGCATTCGCCTGCGCATCAAACGAAATCGTCGGTTCCTCATCGACCAGATTAATGCTTAGCTCAGAAAGCGTTATCGTATCTAGCCCATTAGGAAGTAACGCCGTCAATATACCAAAAGTACGCGATAACAATTTCTTATTACTAGCAATCGCCGATACGTTACCCAGCTGATCTTTTATCGTCAAATAATCGCTTAAATCTTCATAGCCATTTACCTTCGAAGACAAGCTCGAGAGCGTATCTTTCTTAGCATTTACAATCGCCTGCTGCCCACCAGCAATTGACAAGAAAATCATAATCACACCTATACTACTAGACGCCACCACAATACAAATGAACAAAATCAAATTCCTTAGCTTC
>JAZQJM010000025.1:0-8393 GCA_045541635.1 Candidatus Nanosyncoccus sp. | reverse complement strand
ATATATATATATATATATAGGAGCGCATAGCGCTAAGTATAGCGCTTAACTTCTGTTTTGTTTTAGACAAGTTTAACATGTTGATATTTACCTCTCTTTTAGTGTATGTATAACCTTTATTAATTTTATTATAGCACAAGTTGGATAATTTGTGGCAAATAATTATAGTTTGATTTTATAATAATGATATAATGATGGTATGAATGTGGATTTTGGTCAATATGATGCATGGCAATTGTGGGTAATAGCTGGATTAGGCTTATTAGTATTATTATTCGGATATAGAATTAAGAAAATCGCCTTCTTCGTGATTTGGTTCCTGATTGGGTATACGCTGATGGGATATTTAATGCCGACGATTGAGAATTTCGTACCACAGATTCAGGGAAGTATGTTGTGGGAGAATTTGCTGCCAATCGCTGGTGGGCTACTACTAGCACTGCTTGGATTTTCTATTGAGAAGATTTGTGTGGGTGGGATATGTTTTGCGCTTGTAATGATGGCAACTGTGCAGTATTTCGGCACGGAGCCTCAGACACTTGCGATTGGTGGCATAATTGGGATAGTAGCGTCTGGCGCAGGTGTCGCACTAATGAAGCCAGCGACAATTATTGCTACGGCAGCTGCTGGGGCGTATGCTATGACTCTAGCACTACTAATTCTAATTCCGAGTATCGATAAAACTACTCTCTACTGGCCAATGATTGCTGGGCTGACGGTGGTAGGCTCCTTAGTGCAATTTGCGACGACTAAACGAGAATAATAATTCTATCATAGTTAACCAAGTATATTTAGCCAGGTAGTTATCATGGTGATATAAGCAAGGTGCAGGCTATTGCTTTTATCTTAAAAGTATGATATAATGGAATTAGTTACCAATGACAGTGGCGGTGTTTACACTTAATAATGCTACCGAGGAATTTCTTGAGGAATTATTTGGTGACGCTATTTAACAATTAGCTAACTCACCAATATTAAAATAACCAAAGGAACTTTTTATGGCAATTTCAAAAGATAAAAAGAATACATTGGTTGCTGATTTAACTGAGCTTCTTTCTAATTCGAAGATGGTAGTATATGCCAAGTATGAAGGCCTTACTGTCGCAGAATTCGAAGAGCTAAGGAAACTCGCTCGTGAAGCAGGCGTAAAGATCAAGGTAGTCAAGAACCGCCTAGTCAAGGTAGCCATGCAAGAGATTGCAGCTTACAAGGACACTGACAATTCTGGACTTACTGGTCAATTACTTTATGCTCTCGGCACGGATGAGGATTTCGATGCAGCAAAGATTCTTGCCAAATTTGCAAAGACCCACGCAAAGATGGAACTCGTAGGTGGTTTTAATGCTGAAGGCCAGACTCTATCGAAAGAAGAAGTAACGACCCTCGGTAACCTTCCTACCAAGAACGAGCTCATCGCACAGGTGGTGGATACACTTCTATCTGGTATCAACGGCATCGTGTCTGGTCTTGAGAATAAGCCGGAGACTGTCGAAACTAAGCCAGCAGAAGAACCTGCAGCTGAGGCAGCTGAAGCCGAAACTCCAGCCGATAACGCAGCTGAGGCACCAGCAGAAGCTGATAAGCCTGCTGAAGAAACTACCGATGAGGCTAAAGCTGAATAAGCAACTATTTTATAAACAAAGATTTTGTCTATTTAATAATCAGTGATAGAATACATTATTCTATCGTAAAGGAGAAATATATGGCAACTGATATCAAGAAATTGGCTGAAGAGCTTGTCAATATGACCGTGCTCGAAGTCAACGAACTAAAGACCCTACTTAAGGATGAATATGGCATTGAGCCAGTTGCAGCTGTTGCTGTAGCTGCTGGTGGCGCTGGTGATGGTGCTGCTGACGAAGGCAAAGCTGAGTACGACGTCGTACTTAAGGATGCTGGTGCTCAGAAGATTGCAGTCATTAAGGCTGTAAAGGAAGCTACTGGTCTCGGTCTTGGCGAAGCTAAGGCTATCGTAGATGGTGCTCCTGCTACTGTTAAGGAGAAAGTAGCTAAGGCTGACGCTGAAGCTATGAAGAAAGCACTCGAAGAAGCAGGTGCTACCGTAGAGCTTGCATAGTTAAGCATACTATTAAATGAGTTAGTTAATTGTTTTTAAGAAAATCTGCCCTGAGGGGCAGATTTTTGTTATATAATATATGGTATATGGAAGATTTTGATTATTTAGGTGAGGGGGAAGTATATTTAGATGGCGCCTGTCAGAGCTTGAGGCCTCGTCCGGTAATCGATGCGCTAAATCGATATTACACCGAGCATAATTCGTGTGGTGAGCGCGTGAAATATAAATGGGGACGAAGGACGGACGAACTGGTCGAGGAGACGCGCGAGAAGATGCTAAAGTTCCTGAAATTGAAGCCACGAAAATACAATACGTCGTTCACGCTTAATACTACCTATGGAATTAATTTGGTTCTATCTCAGCTTGATGCGAGTAAATTCCAGAAAGTAATGACAAGTGAAATTGAACATAATTCGCCGTTCCTTTCGACAATCGCTTTTTCTGAGCGCAATAATTTACCAAGAGAAGTAATGAAGCGTAACGAAGACGGGACAATTAATGTAGGTGACTATGATTTTACAGGTGCAGTGGTAGTAGTAAATTGTGCATGTAATTTTGACGGCAGGGGGCTTCCTAATATTAACGAGCTGACGAAAGCCGTGCATAAGGCTGGTGGGATTATTATTATTGACGCGGCCCAGGCACTTGGACATACTCCAGAATCAGTGCGTGGTACCGACGTGGATGTGATCTGTTCTTCATCTCACAAGATGTATGGGCCTTCGCTTGGTATTATAGTCTGGAAGGATGAATTACTTGACTATCTGAAGCCATACTGGCTAGGTGGTGGCATGGTAGACGATGTGGAGAAAGAATCATATACTTTATCAGCTGAGAATAAGGAACATCGCTACAGTCGTTTCGAGTCTGGACTTCAGGCCTGGGGAGAGATTGTGGGGCTCGGTGCTGCGATTGATTGGTTAGAGAAGGTACCTAAGAAAGATTGGCAGAATTTACATGATAATACTCGTGAATTATATGATTTCTTGGCTAGTTCCGACAAAGTACACTTATATGGCAGTCCTGATAAGACGACTATGAGCTTCTATGTGGAAGGAATGGATTCGCATCTCCTGGGCGAAGCACTTAGTCGCGAAGACATCATGACGAGAACCGGGTATTTCTGTGTACATTATTATCTTGATCACGTACTGGGACTGCCACCACTAATGAGATTCTCACTAGGTCTCCATAATCGCCCAGAAGATATCGACAAAATCAAAAATTGTCTTGCCAAAGTATTAAACTAGTGCTAAACTATATTTATTATGGTGTGTATTGCTGCATTTATTATTTTGGCGTTGATAGGTGTATTCGTCGCCGTTATATCAATTTTTAAGCCTAAAGTAGGGAAGGCTTATTTGAAGCTTTTTAAAAAGTCTTGGGATTGTCTTTGGAAGAAAGTACGCCTACAGAAATGCGAAACAGGATTCAAGGATGATGTTAAGAATACCTTGCTTTCACGCGTGATTGTGAAGCATCCAAAATGGGTCAAGCCACTTTCTGTCATAATCGAAGTATTATCAGTGGTGATTGTAGTGGTAGCTGTATGGGCCATACTTACTTCAATTAAGTCACTACTGGCGATTTGGGCGCTTGGCAGCTGCAATGTGACGAAGCCTTCAGCTTGCTCGCTCGGTGCCGAAGTTTGTTCAATTGATGAACAGGAGCCTAGTAATCCAATCGAGGCCACTGGACGCTGGTTTACCGAATGGGGCGAGATTTTCGAGGCGATTCCTGACAAGTTCCACTATTATAATGCTGAAGAATATGATTTCAATTATATTGATGCAAGCGCCGAGGATTCTTCCGATAAGCCTGTTGCAGTTGACATCTTCGACCCTGGGTGCGTAGTTTGTGCACAGTCCTATAGTAACCAGAAAAAGTCAGGTTTCTTCGATAATTACAATGTAAGATTAGTGCCTTTTGCCATTCAGGATGCTAATGATGAATATAAGTTTAAGAATTCTGCAATTGTGGTGAAATATATGCTAGCTGTTGAGCAAGTACGCTCTGGAGTCGCAATTAAAATATTGGATCACATGTTCTTAGAAACAGACGACAACGAAATACCTTACTATACGTTATTTAACGAAGACTATTCCGAAGAGCAGGCCACTAGTCAGATTGAGAAATGGTTAAGTGAGGCTGGTCTTGATAAGAATGCGATTCGCGAAGTACGAAGGATCGCTGCTTATCCAGAGATTGCCGACAAGATGAGCGAGAATCGCAATATTGTAGAGAATGAGATCCATGTTAAGGGTATCCCGACCATGATTTACGACGGGAAGAAGCATACTGGTGTATACAACCCAGAATAGATCCGTGTAATTATTACAACGTTTTTAAGTCTACCACTGTTTAATTGGTGGAAAACTTCGGAGAGTAAGTCTTGACTTTATTTCTGAATAGATATAATATAATATTAATACTATATTTAGACAGGATGCGAGGTGATGTCTGAAATACCAGAAAAACAAATAAAAAGATTGAGGAGTTTACTCAATGATGCTGAGACTAATTTGTCTGCAGCTAAGGAGCTTTTAGTTTCTGTGCTTGGTGATGGCGACACTATTACGGCGCCTAGAGAGACCATTGTCTCTTCTCCTGACGGAAAGATTATTGAGGGTGTGTTTGATGGGCAAATTATGATCGGTCCTGACGGCAAGAACTATCCAGTACCTGCAAACTATGCTTCGAAGTCTAAGCTTGTAGAGGGCGACATTATGAAGCTCACTATTACTGAGGATGGTAAGTTCTTATATAAACAGATTGGTCCAGTAGAAAGGAAAACCGTAATTGGCACGCTCACAAAGCGTGATGATAAGTATTTTGTGGAAGTGGCTGGTAGGGAATATCAAATTCTATACGCGTCTGTGACTTATTTTCACCTGAGGAAGGGCTCGCAGGTGTCTGTTACGATCCCGGCTGATAATGATGAGGCTACCTGGGCAGCAGTAGAAGCCGCATTATAGTAATGGACTTTCTTTAAAAGAAAGTCCAGCAAAGAACTATTATGAATTTTGATATGAAAGTGAATTCCATATCAAAATTTATTCTATGACAAATTGCTAAGCAATTTGATTAGTGCATCGCATGGACAAAATACTAATCTAGCGAATTTTATTCAAGAATCTAACACAGTATATCTAGAAAGCCCAACAAAGAACTATTATGAATTTTGATATGAAAATGAATTCCGTTTCATTCAGTGGACTTTCTTTAGAAAAGAAAGTCCAGCAAAGAAACTTCAGAGTGAAGAAAAAGTCAGGCGCATGTCCTGACTTTTTCTTTGTTTAAGATTGTTATTTTTACAAGTATCTAAAGGTGGGGATGGGTTTATTTTGGGTGATATCCTAGTGTAATCTGTGGTACAATTTATTTATGAAAGCTCTGTATAGAAAATATCGACCGCTTAGACTGGAAGACGTGATTGGGCAGCCACAAGTAATCGAGCCACTGACTAACTCCCTGAAGCAAGGCAAGGTGAATCATGCTTATATTTTTACTGGTCCTCGGGGAACAGGGAAGACTTCGGTCGCGAGAATTCTAGCACACGAAATAAATAATTTCGAATATCAGTTAGAAGATGATTACGTAGATATTATCGAGATAGATGGTGCGTCGAATCGTGGTATCGAGAATATACGTGAACTACGCGAGAAAGTCGCTATTGCGCCGACTAGTGGCAAATATAAGGTGTATATTATAGATGAAGTACATATGCTAACTAAAGACGCTTTCAATGCACTACTGAAGACACTCGAGGAGCCACCAGAGCACGCCGTATTCATCATGGCGACCACTGATGCCTATAAGGTGCCTATCACTATTACTTCGAGGGCGCAGACTTTTACTTTTAAATTATCTAGTCCTGAGGCGATGCTTAGCCATCTCAAGATGATTACCGAGAAAGAGCAGTTTAACATTACCGAGGACGCCCTGAAGCTCGTTGTGAAACGTGGTGGTGGCTCATACCGAGATACACTATCACTACTCGATCAAGTCTCAACACTTTCCGATACAGAAATTACGAAAGAGCTAGTAGTCAATGCGCTAGGGCTACCAGAAGATGAGAAGGTAGCGCAGCTACTTAATGCATATCGTTCTCGAGATATTACGGAAGTTACGAAGCAACTTAAGGAATTACTTAACACTGGCATTAAGCCGGAGACACTGGGTGAGGAATTAATCGGTCAAATATTAGATAATCCAGAGCCAGATTTATTCTTACTTTTATCTAAATTACCAGATGTCAAGGCGCCGTTTGCCGAAGCGAAGTTACTCGTAGCGCTGGCAGGCGAGATACCGAGCAGTCTTACTCCTGCAGCCAGAGTCGCTGCACCAGCAAGGCATGCTCAACCATCAGCCACAGCTACAAGATCGCCTGTCGGTCGTGGAACAGAACAGCTAAGCACCATGTCGGCGATAAGTTCGCCCGGTGCTGCGCCAACTGTAAGTCCACCTAGCATTACACCAGATATGAGTTCGCCAAGTGCGTCCACAGACAATAGCCAGCCAGCTCAACCTACGTCTAATACGGTTTTCGACTGGCAAGATTTTCTACTAAATGTCCAGAGGCTAAATGATGCGATATATTCTCAGCTTAAGAATGCTGCATATGACGTAGAGGGAGATAGTTTGACGATTTTTCCAGATAAAAACATCGCACGGACTATCCTGTCGAGAGACAATAATAAGAAAATTTTGGTTCAAGCTGCAAATGGTTTTGCTATAAAAATCGGTGAAGTAGGTGGGCAGGCTAGTTCGGGCAAAAATGACGATTTATTATCAAAGATTTCTGGTATAATGGGAGGTGAGGTAAAAAATGACGGAGGAGAAAGTCCATTCTAGGGATACTGGTGGCAGAGTGCCACCCCAGGATTTGGTGGCTGAGAAGTCGCTACTTGGGGCAGTGCTAATTTCAGAAAGTGTACTACCTGATGTAGTGAATATTATTAAGCCTAATGATTTCTATGATAAAAGTCATGAGATTATTTATGCTGCCATGTGTAATCTATATGATAGACATAAGCCAATTGATCTACTTACACTTACGGCAGAACTTAAATCCACTAAGCAGCTAAAGGATGTGGGTGGTGCGCCATACTTAACAGAGTTATCTAATTTTGTTCCTGCAGCGTCACACGCTACGGCTTATGCTGATATTATTGAAAAGATGTCCACACGACGTCGCCTGATTCAAGCTGGTACAGCGATTGCCGAGAAAGCCTATGAGGATGACGCAGTAGTGAGCGATTTAGTGGGTGCTGCAGAGAAAGAGCTTTTCGAGGTATCCAATAAAGTCATCAAGAGTGATTACACGCCAATGAATGAACTTCTGGCTGATGCCTTTGATAGAATTGAGGAGCTACACAAGAATAAAGGTGCCTTACGTGGGCTGAAGACTGGCTTTCGTGATTTGGATAAGAAAACAGCAGGATTACAGCGTGGCGATCTTGTGATTATCGGGGCGCGTCCTGCCATGGGTAAGACGACTTTCGCGCAAAATCTTGCATATAACGTAGCAAGTATCAATAAGCGTGGCGTACTGTTCTTTTCAATGGAAATGGCGGCGAACGAGATTATCGATCGTATGGTATCTGATGTCTCAGGTATAGATAACTGGAAAATTCGTACTGGTAATTTAACCGATGAAGAGTTTGCGAGAATTGGCGATGCGCTAGGCGAGATGGATGAAATTCCACTTTTCATTGATGACACCAGCTCGATGACTATCACGGAGCTTCGTAACAAGGCGCGAAGAGCAGCGCACGATCACGATATTGGATTAGTTATCGTAGATTATTTGACGCTTATTAGTGGGTCGTCTAGATATGCTGGTAACCGTGTACAGGAAGTGACGGAAATTTCGCGTGGGCTGAAAATTTTGGCTCGCGAGCTAGAAATACCAGTGATTGCCCTGGCTCAGCTCTCTCGTCAAGTAACTGGACGTGATGATCCAAGGCCTGTGCTATCCGATCTTCGTGAATCTGGTTCTATTGAGCAGGATGCCGACCTGGTGATGTTCTTACACCGTCCTGACTATTACCGTGCGAATGATGAAAATTATGAAGAGACGCATATCACAGAGCTTTTAGTAGCCAAGCACCGTCACGGTGCCATTGGCAAGATTGAATTATACTTCCACCCAGAGTTACTGCGTTTCATGTCGCTCGACAAGGAAAGAGTGGAAGAAGGATAATATTTGGGTGCTTTGGTGGGTATAATCTCTAATATTTTCGGAAGAAACTTCGGCGGGTTCAGTTAACTAATTTAGAAAGAAACTAATTAAACAACTAAAAAGGAACAGCCT
>JAZQJM010000024.1:0-2502 GCA_045541635.1 Candidatus Nanosyncoccus sp. | reverse complement strand
ACCTCTCTGTTCCTTAATCGTGAAGTGTGTTTATCTGTGTAATACCAGTTCCTAAAATACTCACTTGGGTATATAATCATAGTAGATCTCCTTATTTTATTTATTGGTTATTAGATAATTATAAAGGAGATCTATTTTTTTGTTAATTACGAGCGCAAGAAGCTTCACTGTGAGAGGGTTACGCTTCTTGCGCGCTTTGTCTCAAATGTGTTTGGTCTAGTATATGCCTGCCCAATTCGCCCCCCACCACGCACAGTTTAAACTTTCTTTCAAGAAAGAAAGTTTAGTAAAGAAAACAAGTATGAAAAAGAAAAACAGGCACATGTCCTGATTTTCTTTTTTGATTTATTACAAATCGCTACGCGATTTGAGATGGACTGAATTAAGTATCGCTAATACGATATTTTCTTTGTTTGCATAGCTACGTAGCGTACCTCAGCAAGAGAAATACTGTTTCAACGGACTGTATCTTCGGATGAGCCCCTCCAATGAAAATCATGAATAGGTAATCGCTTATATAGATTATGTAATAGATTATGTAACAGCTTATGTGAATTGACATTTATGAGAAAATATATTAGAATATAAATGTAGGTAACTATGAACTTTACATTGCTGGTAATCGCTACATTAAGGAGGGGATAAGTATGAAACTTAAAATAGGCGATAAAGTTTATCTGCAAAAATATGAGGTGGCATATATTTGGCATGAGCTCTGGTGCGTACCTGGTGGTATTTTCGAAGAGACGTTTACGGATGATGTCTTCATCATGAATGGGCCTAGCGATGGGCTCAAATTCGAATGTGTTTACAGGAAGCCGGAAAATATCAAATGGCTAATGGCGCAAGATTGGCTGATCGATTACGAAGAATATGCCAAGATGTCACTAGAGGAGCTCAAGGCTGTACATGAGCGCCTCGTAGTCAAGTATCACGCTGATATTAATAATTTCAATACTAAGAGCAGGTCGTATAGGGAAACGCATTTCGCCGAGAAGAATGAGGAGCTAAAAATATTAGAGCATAAAATCACTTCGATCGGTGGTATGATTGGACATTGCAAGGGAGAACTCAGATTCGGTTTCCCAGATGGGTACTGCGACGGTAATGATGATTATAGTGAGACTAATAGTACTGATAATGAGGACAGCTTGTTGGATGGTCCACGTAATCCCATCTCTGGCTCGCTTGATTCTACAAATGTCGCCGACGATTCAGGTGCCAATAATAGTGGCTGCAAGAAGCTAGGATTCTTCGCGAAGATTTTCGGTCGTCATGCTTAGAGTACTACATGATTACATAGCTACAGCGCCCAGCAATGGGCGCTTTTTTGCTTGAGCTACGAGCCAATGATGAAAATCGTGGGACTTCATGCAAAGTCAAGCAAAATCCAGGAATCTGATGAGAAATTTGGATCGTTTAGAGGTGGTGGCTATGCTGGGAGGGCTGGGTTGTGGGGAGAACTACTTAGCGACACAGCGAACTGAGTAGCCGTAGTACCGATACTTGCTAACCCGAGGATTCACACCCGAGGAATCGACGTACAGGTAGTACATATAGTTACTAGCGAAGTACGTAGAGGACCAGAAGTAGCCGTAGCTACCCTGACTGTACGCTGAACTATCGTAGTAGTAGCCGGAGAGGGGCGTAGACAGTGCGTTACGGAAGTTGGTAGCATCACTAGAATAGGCTGTGTAAAGAGCTTGATATTCACCACTGGATCCACCAGTAGGCATTCGCCAACCACTAGGACAGATGTCGTAGCTAGCATTACCAGTACCCTTGTTACTCGCATAACAATATGTACCAGCAGAAGCAGCACAGTAATTGTAATATACACCTATTTTCTTGCTACCAGAACCATAACCTGTCGTGGTATTATTAGCGTCAACTGTATTAATCTGAGCAGCCGTAAATGAACTGAATCCAGTAGCAGTAGACGATGTAGGTAATGTAAATGATACACTTGACGACATATTCGTATTAGACGTAGAAAGTGTTTCTTTAAGTGTTGCACTGCCTAGTCTTAAGTTATCAAGTAACCAGCATTTATTATCAGCAAGTTTCTGAATTAAATATGGTTCCTCATCGCGCTTATCATATGCAGTTGTAGCAGTAGTAGGACATGTAGCAGTAGTTACGTTCTGGAGATATAGCTTACTACTCTTACTTGTAAGTGTTAATGCTCCAGCTCCAGCGCCCATCTTATAGTAGGTGTTTACTGAGCTAGTAGAACCTAGTGCTGCATTGGTTGCGCTATCAGTCTTAGTCCAGGAGCTGAACTCGTAGCCACTAGTGAAGACTGGGTAGAGATAGTAGCTTGTACCATAGGTGAGGTTTGTGAATGTTACAGTGTTTCCAGACTTAGTACCACTAACTGATGTACCAGAAGTACTACCTTGCTTTAAGGTCATGGATGATAGGTATGAGTCACCTGTTACTACTAGATTATAAGTCTTCGCTACGCAGACGCCATATAATGTCATATTAGATGTAGGGTGA
>JAZQJM010000023.1:0-2342 GCA_045541635.1 Candidatus Nanosyncoccus sp. | reverse complement strand
CTACCATACGCACGCCACAACCAGAGCCGATTGCGATAGATAGGCCATAGCCATCGCGACCTTCACAGTAGCTGGTATCACCGAGGGAATGAGCAATTTCAAGAGAATTATCGATACCATTGATATAGAGAGCCTTGACTGCTGCAATATTAAGTGAGTGACCCAATGAGAATCGTACCGTAACGTTACCATAGAACGTACCGGTAGCATTAGTGAGTGAACAGCTACCCGAATATCCTGCACAGTAGAGAGAATTAATATTCTCGTCGCGAAGAATTGAGCCTGGACCATAGTTAATTCCTTCACGCTGCATGAATAGAGGCGCATAGTCAAGCAAAGGCTTAATACTGGAGCCTGGCTCGATCAATGAATCAGTAGTAGCATTTACTTCACCATATGATACATTGAAGAAATCGATTGAACCGACCATAGCTATAACTTGCGAAGTCTCAACATCGATTGATACCAAAGCAATGTCGTCACTATTATTAGCGTAAGTCTTCTCAGCGCCAGCTGCGATAGCATCTTCGGCGATTTGCTGAGCACGATAGTCAAGTGTGGTGGTAATAGTCCAGCCACCTGCGCGCATTGTAGAAATACCATATTTCTCTTCAAGCTGAGATTTTACCTCGAGGACAAAGTGTGGAGCTTTCATATCAGCATATTGACTAGACTCTGGCAAGATTGTGTCCAGAATAGCTACTTCTTTAGCTGCATCAGCCTCCTCTTGCGTGATATAGCCCATCTCCACCATGTCGTTAAGCACCTTATGCTGGCGTTCAATGAGCATCTCGTGGCCGTATTGGTTATATGGGTTAAGTACGGCAGGATTATTCGGGATAGAAGCGATAAGTGCAGACTCAGCTAGCGTCAGATCTTTCGCAGATTTACCAAAGTAAGTACGAGCAGCAGATTCTACACCATTACGGCGACCACCATATGGGGACTGATTGAGATACATGGTAATAATCTGATCCTTGTCATACATGCGCTCGAGCTCAATAGCGAGAATTAATTCCTTAATCTTGCGAGTAAGGCCACCACGGTTTTCACTGGCTGCTTCGTCAGCGAAATATACCTGCTTAATGAGCTGCTGAGTAAGAGTAGAGCCACCCTGCACACCATGGCCACCAAGAGTAGAGAATACAGCACGTACTAACGCCGTAAAATCTACACCGATATGATTGTAGAAATTACGATCCTCAATAGCAATAGTGGCCTGATACATATATGGTGAAATCTCATCGCCATCCACCACTAGACGATAGTTCTCATTACCGGTGTCTTTCCAAAGTAATTCACCATTGCGATCAAGATAAGTATTTACCGTCTCCGAGATTGACATCTCATCTAGGCGAATTTCGTCGAGATCTTTCTTATAATACAAGAATAGTCCACCAATAAAGATAACTAGAATTAGAAAACCAGCAGCGATAACCTTAAGAATGGTCTTCTGGCCACGCCACGAAAACCACCAGCGAAAGACACGCTTAGGATGCAAACGCGCGAAAAAACGCTTCACTGGCTCTTTTGGTAAAGTAGCCAAATCTTCTGCACGACGGCGCGCAGCTGCTTCTTTTCTAGCTTTTCGTTTGGTTTTCAAATTGTTGTAAAATTCCTTAAGTTTTTTATTCGCAGTTTTAAATATACTCTCGGTCTCTTTTTTAACCATATGTTAATTATACCATGTTATAATAAAAATACATGAAAAAGTTCAAATTTAAGTCCGTTGTCCAGCTGGCAAATATGAAGCTGTCGGTAAAGTCTGCTGCGATTGTTTTGGCTAGCTCTACGCTATTATCGGCACTGCTTGGACTGTTTCGTGATAGGCTACTTAACTCGTATTATTTAGGTACTTATCCTGTAGGGATTGACGCTTACACGGCTGCTTTTACGATTCCGGATTTTATGTTCTTCATACTGACTTCGGGGGCACTATCGGTATCTTTCATACCAGTATTTAATCAGAGGTTGATGTCAGGGAATAAGAAATCCGCCTGGGAGTTATCGTCCAGTTTGCTGAATTTGTTTGCAATACTAACTTTAATCACTAGTGTATTAATCATGATCTTTGCTGACCCGTTAATTCGTTACGTAGTAAGCCCTGGACTAGATGAGTCGGGAATGATTCTCGCGATTAATATGACACGCGTGATCGCTGTAAATCCGTTCCTTTTCTCCATTGCAACAGTGCTTACTTCGATTCAGCAGGCTGTGGGAAGATTCGTCTTTTACGCTTTTGCGCCTGCTATATATAATATAGGTATCATTATCGGTACGACATGGTTCACTGGGGGGATTAATTTGTTTGGTTTTCAGATTTTCGGTGGGGGCATTATGGG
>JAZQJM010000022.1:0-1607 GCA_045541635.1 Candidatus Nanosyncoccus sp. | reverse complement strand
AGTCTGAGCTACTAGAGCTCAGCTCTTGGTATTATATTAGCACGAGTGGGATAAATTGACTAGACGATAATCTCGATAGACGACTATCTGGAAATCGATTTCCAGTGAAGATATCGCCATTTCTTGAGACTTATAAGGTGCAGGAGAACTACTTAGCGACACAGCGGACTGGGTAGCCGAGGTATCGCATAGCTTTAGCCTGGGGATTCATATCCGAGGAACCGACGCTCAGGTAATGCATAACGTTAGTATTGCTGTACGTAGTGGACCAGGAGTAGCCGTGGCTACCCTGAGCGAGTGCTAAACTACCGTTGTAGTAGCCAGAGAGGGGCGTAGACAGTGCGCTACGGAAGTTAGTAGCGTTACTAGAATAGGCTGTGTAGAGAGCTTGGTATTCACCACTGGACCCACCGGTAGGCATTCTCCAGCCACTAGGACAGATATCGTGGCTGGCATTACCAGAACCTGCATCCTTCGCGTAACAGTAGCTACCAGCTGTAGCTGCACAATAGTTATAGTATACGCCTACCTTACCACTGCCAACACCATAGCTAGTTGTAGTCTTATCTATAGAAGATGTATTAATTATTGGGACATTATAAGAGTCGGACCAGGCAGTAGTTACAGCTGTTGCAGTATATGGGCTAGATCCTCCGCCGTTCTTCAGATAACTAAGTATAGTATCTGTGGTATTAGTAGTAGCAGCCCCTAGTTTCGTCTGCACAGCGGCATTACTAATATCTAGCCTCAGGTTATCAAGTAGCCATACATTACCATCTTCTATTTTGCCTACTAAGTATTCTTTATTATCACGATTATCAATTAGAGCCTTAGTATCACCTATCGCCATTTTATCAGCATCAACCCCATTAAACTCCTGCAATGAATCACCACTTTTAGCGACACAACGGACTGGGAAGCCGACGTACCGATTACCACCATACTGAGGATTCACATCCGAGGAATCGACGTTTAGGCTGTACATATGGTTGCTACCTCTGTACGTAGAGGACCAGAAGAAGCCGTAGCGATCCTGAGTACGCGCTGAACTATCGTAGTAGTAGCCGGAGAGGGGCGTAGACAGCGCGTTACGGAAGTTAGTAGCGTTACTAGAGTAGGCTGTGTAAAGGGCCTGATATTCACCACTAACTCCACCTGTAGGCATCCTCCAGCCAGCTGGACAGATATCGTAGCTGGCATTACCAGAGCCTGCATCCTGAGCATAGCAGTAGCTACCAGCTGAAGCTGCGCAGTAATTGTAATATACGCCTATCTTGCCACTACCAGCACCATAGCTAGTTGTAGTATCTTCTGAAGAAGCTGTATTAATGAGTGGAGTATTATAGGTAGTAAAACCAGAAGATACGTTAGCTACAGCTGTTCCAGTATATGGACTAGACCCACCACCATTCTTGAGATAACCTAGAATCTGATCTGTAGCATTAGTGGTATCTGAAGTCATCTTTGCTTGTACGGCTGAGTTACTTATATCTAGCCTTAAGTTATCCAGTAACCAACAGTTGCCATCAGCTAGCTTCTGAATCATGTAATCTTTTTCATCACGATTATCGTAAGCTACAGTAGGTTCTGTAGGACAATTAGCTATA
>JAZQJM010000021.1:0-3621 GCA_045541635.1 Candidatus Nanosyncoccus sp. | reverse complement strand
TGAAGGAAACACTTTCTACATCTAACACGAATATGTCACCAGGCGTATCATTCACATTACCTACATCATCTACTTCTTCTGGATTCAATTCATATACAGATGCTCAGATTAATACGGCTTCAGCTAATACTGTAGCAAGTACTACATATGGCTCTGCTAGTGGTAAAATAGGTGTATATTACAATTACTGCGCTGCTTCTGCTGGTACATATTGTTATGCGAGTGGTAGTGGTACTGGTAATGCTAGCTATGACATTTGTCCTAGTGGCTGGAGAATGCCTACAGGTGGATCAAGTGGTGAATATCAAACTTTTTACACGAAATATTCTAGTAACGCTACTAATTTCCGTAGCGCACTGTCTACGCCCCTCTCCGGCTACTACTACAAGAGTTCAGCGCGCAATCAGGGTAGCGACGGCTACTTCTGGTCCTCTACGTATGGCAATGGTATCAGTATGCACTACCTGACTGTCAATTCCTCGAATGTATATCCTCAGGGTGGCAATAGTCGGGACAATGGCTACTCAGTTCGCTGTGTCGCTAAGTAGTAGATGAACTGGACCCTTAATTTTCGCAGTACATCTTGCACGTTGATATCTTAAAACATTTAGATTACATCCATTTAGTGAAACGATTGGGGCTAGTGGATATCAGTATCATATTTGTCCAGAGGAGCAAACAAGAACTAAGGGACCCATGATATGCATGGATCCCTTAGGTATGCGACGGTTCAAGTGAGAGCAATATGTTAGATACTCAAAGTCTAGATACCTGGCACTGGGAACTTGAGGGCGAGTTCGCGTACTTCGGCCCTGATAGTGTCTAGCTCGGCAGAGTAGTTCTCGAGATTATCCTCGGAACCAGCTTCGGCGCAGATGTCGGCGACCTTTTTCATCCAGAGGGCGAGCTTTTTCATCTCGGATTTGCCGAATCCTCTGGTAGTAATGGCAGGAGTGCCGAGGCGTACGCCAGAAGGACGATAGGCGCCTCCTTTATCGCTAGCGATAGCATTGGCGTTAAGAGTGAGACCTACCATATCGAGGGCTTTCTCGTAGATTTTGCCGTCGAAACCGAAGCTAGACTTGACATTAGCAAGAATAAGGTGATTTTCAGTGCCACCACCTTGCAAATCGAAGCCAAGGGAGATGAGTTCCTCGGCGAGGCATTTGGCATTCTCGACAATACGGTTAGCATAATCCTTGAACTCTGGCGTGAGCGCTTCACCGAAAGCGACAGCTTTCGCTGCGATGATGTGTTCGAGTGGGCCACCTTGAGTGCCAGGGAAGACGGCGCGATCAATTAAGATTGGAATGTTCTCGATGGCATGCTCTGGTTTCTTCAATGGGGAAGCGACATTGCCCTTAGATAGAATGAGGCCACCACGTGGACCACGCAAAGTCTTGTGAGTGGTAGTAGTCATAACATGGAAGCCATGATCTAATGGGTTCGGGTGAACACCACCAGCGATGAGTCCGGCGACATGGGCCATGTCGGCCATTAGGAGGCAGCCTGGAATCTGTGCTGCAATCTTCGCTACACGGTCGAAATCTGGGATTTTCATAAATGCAGAGTAGCCAATGAGGATAATCTTAGGCTGCTCGGCGAGAGCTTTCTGCTCGAGTTCGTCATAATCAATATCGCCATCCTCGGTAACGCCATAATCGATGAATTTGTAAATCTTTGCTGAGCGAGTGACTGGTGAACCGTGGGTAAGGTGTCCTCCAGCTGGCAAGCTCATGGCGAGAATTTTGTCACCTGGGGCGCACCAAGCAAAATAAACGGCTTCGTTAGCATTAGCGCCAGAATGTGGCTGTACGTTAGCGTGGTCGGCATGGAAGAGACGACAAGCACGATCGATGGCGAGGCGTTCGATACGGTCAACATTGGCTTGGCCACCATAGTAACGATAATTAGGGAGAATCTGTGTGGCGATTTCGTCTTCGGACCATTCTTCGTAATCTGGGTCATCTGGGCGTGCGCAGCCGACGCCGTCGAAATGTGGATATCCTTCGGAGTATTTATTAGTAAGAATTGAGCCCATAGCTTTTAGAACGTTAGCCGAGACGTAGTTCTCGCTAGGGATTAACTCTAGCCCTTCGCTCTGGCGAGTTTTTTCACTTTCTATTAAATCAAATACTTTGTCCATTGAAGTCCTTTCTTATTACTTACGGGTGTATTTAGAAATGGTGAAGGCTAGATCATCTTCCTTTCCTTTCTTAATTAGGTCGCTAGTGTAATTGGATTTGTCAAAAATAGGAAAAAAGGTATCGGCGTCGACAGTAGCATCCACCTCGGTGAGGTAAAGATGACGGGCGTATTTTAATGATTCGAAATAAACCATGGCGCCACCGATGACGAAGAGCTCTTCTTCGGAATCTTGCCAGTTTTCTAGGAACTGCTTGAGATGACGAACTGGCTCGACGCTATCTGGAAGAGAATCTGGATCGCTAGAAACTACAAAATTAGTGCGCCCTTTAAGAGGCTTGCCGATGCTCTCGAAGGTACGACGCCCCATTAATACGGGATGACCTAGTGTGGTGTTACGGAAAAATTCCATGTCTTCCTTAATATGGAAGACTAGCTTGCCTCTAAGCCCCAGCTCGTTTTTCTGGCCGATTGCTGCAATAAGACTAATCATATTACTCCGTAACTGGCATCTTAATGGTGCCGAGATTATTGTAATTGTTTAATTTAATATCAGATAGGGCGCGAGAATTGTCAAAATCATAGAAGTCATTAATCTCAGGATTAATCCAGAGAGTGGGAGCTGGGGGCAGGGTGCCGTCCTTAACGGCCTTGTCGTAGCGACTAATTTGTTCCTTGATGCCGTCAACTTGGTTCTCGTAAATATGGGCATCGTTCGTAATGAATGTAAGCTGGCCAGGCTTCGCGCCGACACACTGTGCAATCAAATGGCATAATACCGAATATTGTACTACATTAAATGGTAGGCCTAGTGGTACATCGGAGGAGCGTGAAGTAACTAGCACATTAAGTCGGCCATCGATAAGATTCCACTGAGAATTCCAGACACAACTAGGTAAGGCTGCAGTGGAGAGCCATTCGTTCTGCCAGAGGGACAATATCATGCGACGATTACCAGGATTTTCCTTCAGAGTCTCGATGAGATTATCGATTAGATGATATTTGCGAACAATCCAGCCATAAGCCGTGCCGATAGTATGAGCAAAATCCTCGGCTGGCTCGGTAGAGTGAGTGCTCTTATAGAGCTCGTTAATGTTACGACCTTGGTAGATGCCGTCTTCAGAAATCTCCCATTCATCCCATATTTTGACACCGCGGTCCTTAAGCCAGCGTACGTCGTTAGATGCTGCTTGATAGATCCAGAGGATCTCAAGGACGGCAGTCTTGAAACCGACTTTCTTGGAAGTAAGAATAGGAAATTCTGCCGATAAGTCGAACTGGAGGACTTGATGAGGTAAGCGAATTGTACGTGCGCTGGAATCTGCTTGGGCCTTGTGGTCGGGGATGGCAGATGTGGAAGTGGACGTACGGGAGTCGGTTTTCTTGTAGTTAGTGATTTTCTCGCCGTGGTCTAGGATGCGTCGGCATAAATCGATATACTGGTCGTCAAATTTGCTCATTTTACCTCCGTTTTGC
>JAZQJM010000020.1:0-4691 GCA_045541635.1 Candidatus Nanosyncoccus sp. | reverse complement strand
CCAATTTCACCAGTATCCGAGTCAATTCTTCACGCGATTTTAGCCCTGCCAGATTATGCACTAGCTTCTTCCTTGGCGCTAAGAAAGCCCGGTCGACCACCTTAAACATCGCCTCATCATATTTCGCCCCATCTCGAAATGGCGTCAGCACCAGCACCTGCGAATCCACCTTAGGTGGAGGCGTAAATTCATTTCTCATCACCACTGACCCGAGCTCTACCTCGGCCCGGTTTTTAATTATTAGGCTTATTCTACTCTCTCGACCATCCACTCCAGCCATTCGCTCAGCCACTTCTTTCTGCATTAGGAGCACTATTCTACTCGGTAATTTCGACGCAGTCAGCACTTTCTCTACAATTGGACTAGTTATATAATATGGAATATTCCCAGCCACAGCATAATCATCAGGCATTCCACGAAAATCAAATTGCAAAATGTCAGCATTTATTACTTCTAAATTTTTCCCAGGAAATTGCCCCGGCAGTTTGCGCGCCAAATCCTCATCATATTCCACAGCCACCACTTTATCGAAAAACTTAAAAAGTGACGACGTAAGCGTCCCGAGCCCTGGCCCAATCTCTAGGCATACCGAAGCACTACTCTCGCCAGCCAGCCCTGCAATTTCATTCAATATCTCGCGATTCTTTAGCCAATGTTGTCCTAGGCTTTTCTTATTTTTCATTTAATACCATCCGTGTCCATACCAGAAACTCAGAGCCTCGCTCCATCCCCCATAGCGCCCCTTCACATATCCAGCCATCCATCGTATCTGCGTTACTGGGTTAGTCTGCCAGTCACTACCAGCCGAAGCCATCTTGCTACCAGGTAATGCCTGTGGTATACCATAAGCCCCAGTCCGAGAGTTTGCAGCGTCAAACCTACAGCCACTTTCGTGATAAATCAAATCAATCGCAGCATTAATATCAGCCTCCGACACCCCAGCTTGTCTAGCCCAATTCGCACAAGTGTCCGACCCAGGTGGCAATGATTTCTTCGCGCCCACAGCTACGATTCTTGCTACAGGCTCACGCACCACCTCTTCGCGCACCACTTCACGCGATACTTCTTTATCATCCACATATAATGCCTCATAATAGACTTTCTTCATGCCCACTTCGCCGAGTTGTCTTACTTCAGATTTACCATTCTCGAGGTTCACATCCCTCACCGTCTCCTCAGTAAACGGTATTTCCACCTCCTCAGTCACCATCCTGCCACCATTCCTAATCACCTCATAAGCACTCGCCACCCCAGACTCCAGAAAATTCCCACTAGGTACCGTTCTAATCTCATCACCATCATACACCGTAAAACCAGCTTCCTCAGCAATCGCTCTAGTATTATAGCTAGCCGTCATAATATATTTCTCTTCCACGCCAGATTTCACTAGCACTGGCCTTGATCTATGAATATTCACGAAAAAATTATCCGTCGTAATCTTCGTATCAGCAGCAGGCTCTACGATATCCGAAGGATTCACCACGATTCCCACTCTCTCAAGCGCTTCACCCACCGTCTCAGCCGAAGTCTTCACCGTAAGCCTATTCCCTTCATCATAGAAAGTCACAAAATACTCCTCAGATTCCACAAACACACCATTCTCACTATCAGCAAAAGTATCATTCTTGAACTGACTAGCAGCCACAGCGCCAAAAACAGCCGACATCATAAAAACCGTAATAATCATCAAAGCTTTATCAGAAATCCTAAGAAGCCTCATAGCATATATATTATCACACTTGTACACGAAAATCAAAATACCCTGTCGAATCGAAACGCCAACAAGACCACATTTAATATAACTAAAATCACCTCGCACTCCACGCTACCCACTAAGTCAGAATCACACCACCCACTAGGCCGTACCACCTATCAAGGACCATAAACCCTCACCAAATATAAAATTATACCCACCATAAGTAGGTATAATTTTATATTTCTAGGTGGGCTTATAGCCTAAATGTTCCACACCACCCTTTAAAACACTTCTCCCGTTTCGGCTCCGGCCTCTCTCAACGTCGATAGTGGTCCGAACCTACTTTTATTTTAGCATAGCCATAATCATTGTCAACCTTGATTTTTATGAAAAATATGACATTTCGCTTAAAGTTTTCCACAATATCAAACGTCCATGCTAACAGAGGTATTTTTTCCAAAACCGAACACGTACATATTGACTTTTAGCCTTAAGTGTGATATAATATATATAAGTATTTATGTCTTTTTAAGGCCAATAATTCGCGTCATACACGAGCCTATTTCATCATCCACTATCACAATATATTGTTTGTGCTATAATAATATACATGAATTGGAGGAAATGGTTAGACGGCTTTATTTTAGCTGGCAAAGGAATTTTACTTGCCACAAGAGAAAAACGATTCTGGATGGGCTTCATCCCAGCTTTTTTCTTGTTCGGCACACTTATGAATCTATTGTCAGGAGGCCTCACGAAGCTCAGCCTCATCGGCACCCTTGGCTTCCCTGCTGGCCTGCGCATTATATGGGAATCCATCCTCGGCATCTTCGGCTACGGCCAGATTTTTCTTGATTGGCTCTATGTCTTTGCTATCTGCCTCTTACAGAGTGCTCTAATTGGCCTCATCGTCTTCCTCTGGCACAAGAAGCATGAAGCAGCTTCCACTTCTAACTCTGCCAATGTCGAGAAAGCCGGCATTATCACTGGCCTTATCGCCCTCGGCGCTGGCTGTCCTACCTGTGGCACTACACTCCTTACCCCACTTATTGGTGCTATTTTCTCTTCAGGCAGTCTCGCCATCACTGGAGCTATTTCCACCATCGTCACCTTTCTCGCCATCTTTATCGCAATTTTATCCTTAAGACGCATCGGCGAAGAAACCTATGTTATAATAATTAATGAAAAATTCCTAAAAAAGAGGAGAGACCGTGGAACAGGAGAATAATCAGGCCAAGCCTAGCAAAGGCAATATTGGCAAAATCATTCGTATTATTAGCATTATTGCAATTATCGTCGTTTTTTTCGGTATCGCCATCACTAGTTCAATGAACAATACGGTCCCCACCTCCGAGAAAATCTGGGACGAACAGCTGACCATTGGCAACAAAGATGCCAAGAATCACTATGTCACCTATACAGATATTGTTTGCCCTTACTGCGTTGCCTTCGAGAATGCTATCATTGAGCACGAAGATGATTTCAATCGCTATATCGAAGCTAATGACATTCTTTTCGAGGTGCGCCTCTCTGATTTCCTCTATCTCTACGGCCAATTCCAGACTAAGCATTCTAAGTATTCGGCCGTCGCAGCCTACTGCGCCCGTGACGAAGGCAAATTCTGGGAATACTATCGCCATGCCATTACCACCATCTGGAACGATTACTTCGAAATCTACGGCAAAGAAGCTCTCTCCACCCTCGACAAGAATGATAAATCCTACTGGGCCGATCTTGCCCATGATGTCGGGCTCGGCGAGACATTCGATACCTGTTACGAAGAGGAAGCCCCACTCCAGGAAATCACCGAGATCGCCGATAAGACTATGAAACAAGTCGACGGCTTGCCAGCCTTTAAGTTCAATAGCTACTCCCCACCAGGATTTAACCTTACTTGGGGTTGGGAATATGTCAAAATGTTCTTCGACGAAGGCCTCAAGAAATAGCCCATGCGCGACTATCACCTCTCTCAGCATTTCTTGAAGAATCCTCGCCTCGCCCTCATTTTGATTGGCCATTCTAACCTTAAGAAACGCGACACCGTTATCGAAATCGGTGCCGGCTCCGGCGTCATTACTAGTGCCCTCGCAGCTCGCGTCGGTCACGTCATCGCAATCGAGAAGGATCACCGTACAGCCACCAAATTACGCGACAATCTATCTCGCCGAGGCATCACTAATGTCGAAGTAATAGAAGCCGACTTCATGGACTACACTCTCCCTGCTTCCACCTATAAAGTTTTCGCAAATCCTCCTTTTCACCTCAGCTCTGCAATTATTCATAAACTCATCGAATCCCCAGTTCCTCCCGACGCTTTCTATCTTATCCTGCAGAAGCAATTCGCCTTGAAACTCTTAAATACCGATCGTCACTACACTTCCCAGCTCGGCCTCGCTCTCATTCAGTCTTATCAGACTAAAATTCGCTTACCTATGAAACCCACCGACTTCTCCTCACCCCCAGCCGTCCCTACCGTCTTCTTCGAGGCTAAGAGAATCACCCCAGCAAGCACTCCGAGCCCCACAGAGCCTAATCAATAATCACTCCATTCCTATCTAAATAAAAAATATCCCATCTGGGACCTTCAAGACATCATGTATATACTTGGTGGGCGATACAGGAGTCGAACCTGTGACCTCGTCTACGTCAAAGACGCGCTCTAGCCAACTGAGCTAACCGCCCATATCGTGCAAGCAATAATTCCGTCAATCGTCTAATCTTTTACATTGACATGAACACATAATAACTACCGGAATTACGCCATATATTATATGCTTATGGGTGGTGAGCCGGGAGGGGCTCGAACCCTCGACACCGGGCTTAAAAGGCCCGTGCTCTAACCTGCTGAGCTACCGGCCCACAAGCATATCTTTATTATACCACATTTTTCTCCAAAATTACAAAATTCCCAGTATCAATACACCAAATTCCATCATCCAAGACAATACCACGATCTTCACCCCCCAGGATTTTACTCGCCCTAATGGGCGAGTAA
>JAZQJM010000019.1:0-5618 GCA_045541635.1 Candidatus Nanosyncoccus sp. | reverse complement strand
TCATCAGACTCGGTCACCAGAAAAAGATTATCCCAATCTTAATGATAAGATTGGGATAAACAAATGACTAACAAGGACAATAGCTCCTAGGACTATTGTTCTTATGAGTTAATTATAACATGATTAAGCTAAATGATGTACTATGTTTAGGCTATAAACTAGTGAGTGGCGCCGAAATGACGATTGCTACCGTGTTGACCATCAGATTTGGTTACCAGAGAAAGATTATCCCAATCTTGCTAATAAGATTAGGATAATCTACAATAACCCAAAAGAGTGATAGTTTCTAGAACTATTGCTCTTATGGATTAATTATAACACACTTTACTAACCCACGACAAAGGCGTCATTATTGATTCGCGAGGTCGTCGAACTCTTCCATGCTGGAGATAAGAATCTCGCGTGGTTTGGTGCCATTAACTGGACCGATGACATTGATACTTTCTAGCCAGAAGCCAAGTCCAGCAACGAAGCCATGGCCCTTACCGAGATGAGCCTGAAGTAAGGAGGTGGAGAATTTGCCATTGTCGATGCAGATTTCGATAGCTTTCCTAACTAGTGGATCGTTAGGGTCGAAACGACGACTGAATTCACCGGCGTCGCCACCACCCATGCCCTTAAGTGCGACTGGCTGAGCAATCACTTCTTCATTATACTGTGGTGGACGCTGACTGCGTAGAAAATCTGTGACTTTCTTAATGTCGCTATCTGGAGTCCAGGCACCCTGGATACGCTCTGGGCCGTTGGAAGTCTGCTCGGATGATAGGAGCATATCACCCTGACCGAGGAGCTTATCGGCACCAGAAGAGTCAAGAATAATGCGGGAGTCCATAGAGCTAAGCACACGGAAAGCGATACGGGACGGAATGTTGCCCTTAATGAGACCTGTAATCACTTTAACAACTGGCTTCTGGGTGGCAAGTACGAGATGCATACCGGCAGCACGACCGAGCTGAGCAATACGTACAATGAGTGGCTCGAGTTCCTTAGAGGCTTGCATCATGAGATCGGACATTTCATCAATAACGATGACGATGTATGGCATTTTCTCTTTCTCAGTGGAATCGTCTTTGGAATTCTTAGCATCCTCTTCCATCCGAAGATTGTAGTCATAGATAGTCTTAACACCGACTTCTTCCATGATAGTGTAGCGACGGTCCATTTCGCCGGCTGCCCATTTCATGGCTGAGAGAGCCTTGCTAGTATCATTAATGATAGGCGTCAGTAGATGTGGGATGTCCTTATAAACGGCCATCTCCACACGCTTAGGGTCCACAATGATGAGGCGCATATCGGAAGGCGAATTACGATAAAGTAATGACATAATAAGAGTGTTCGTCATGACGGATTTACCAGAACCGGTAGTGCCAGCAATCAAGAGATGGCGCATATCGGCAAGATCGGCCACTACTGGCTTACCGGAGATATCCTTCCCTACTGCGAAGGTAAGTGGAGCGTCAGTATGGCGCCAAGCGTCAGACTCGATAAGACCACGAAGAGAGACGCCCTCGGCACGAATATTAGGCACTTCGACACCGATGAGCTGAGTACCTGGGATAGGGGCTTCGATACGGACAGTCTTTGCTGACAACTTGTAAGCTAGCTCCTTATCGCGAGCTGAGATTTTCGATAAGTTGACGCCACCTGGGGCTTTCAGGGTGTACTGTGTAACGCGTGGACCGACATTGGCACCTTCCATCTCAACATCAATGCCAAATTCAGCAAAGGTATTCTTAATGATGTAAGCATTCTGTTGAATATTGCCAGCGTCGGCTGGAGACTGCTTCTTAGTGAGGAGGTCGGTGGATGGCATTTTCCAATCGGGATCAGAAACGGCGACAAGAGCTGTAGGCTCTTTCGGTGGCTCTGGAGCTGGAACCTTAGCCTGAATCTTAGGGGCTTTATGTAATAGCTTACCACTGCCGAGAACTGGAGCAGCTGCTGGCTCAGCTGAGGCAAGGCCAGAATTCACCTTGATATCGAGCTGACCGAGCTTCTTGCGAGACTTATCGCTAGGCTCTTCAGTGGCCACTGGGGCCTTATTGGTGGTCTTGACCATATTCCTAGTGCCTTTAAAGAAGGTCAATGGAGAGAGCTGCAAAATAAAGGCTGCCGTGATAAAAATGAGTACTATATATATAAATATGGCAAAACCCTGGTCCAGGAGCTGAGTAAAGACACCGTTAAGCCAATCGCCAATTGCACCACCTGATTGCCAAATGGCGCCGATACCGGACACCCAGATGATCATTAATATGGAAGCAATATATACTGGGATAGCGACACGATTAGACTCGCTACGGAAAATTTTAACAGCAAGGTAGACTAGTAAAGCTGGAATTAGGTAGGTAGCGATGCCTAGGCCACTTAATATAAACTGATGAATAGTATTAAGAACAGTGCCACCGTGACCGAACCAGGTGATTACAAAAAATAATGACAAAGCAATCATGAGAACAGCAACAATCTGTCGCCAGAATCCTCCCGGGAGCTCGTGCTCTACTGGTACCTCCTTTTTCGTCCTCTTCGTACTCCGTGTACTCTTAGTACTGCGACCACGCGAAGACTTGCTAGTTTTGCGCTTAGATGCAGGCATATAAATTATATAGCATATTTTTTCAGTAAACACAAGGGGTAAGGTTGTGGGCAGATTTTGCAGTCAGTACCCCCCTTCGCTATGTATATCTTGGTGAGCTGCTTTTTATAAATATACTATTCTATACTTTACTGTTGTATATTATAATGAGACCATAAAAGGAATAATTATGGATAAATCCAGCGACAAAATCTTCATTAACCTCGGACTTACGCCGGGAGCTCAATATAAATTCTATTCACAAGAGACTATTAAGATTGATGGCTCACAGCAAAAAGAGGTAGTCAAACTGTCCTCCACATCAATTGTATTGGACAGCAAGTACAAAAATTATTTCAATCTCGCTGAATCTATCAGGCGTGCTGAGAGTGTGGCACTAGACAAAATCTATGATACTACAGTTAAAAATATTAAGGACGGGGCTTTTCAGCAGGCAGTCATACTAGGATCACTATTCCTGGCTGAGACAGTGAAGGCTGTGTCAGATAGCTACCCTATGGATGGGCAGTCGATTGAGCTCTTTGCCACAATGGCCGAGAAGGCTTCACGTAATCTGGAGGCTGCTATTAATGCTTCCTATGACAAATATATGAATGAGTCCCAGGGCATTCAGTTGGAGAAAGCTTCGCGTGAGCAGACCATGAACGCAGAGTCGATTGCTCGCGCCAGTGAAGTAAAGAGTGCTACTACTACTTCTACCACTAAAGGTGGCTTCTATGGTCGCCTCTATACGCGTCCATATGGAGCAACGTCGATTGGCTATGGTCATGGAATCGGCAGAGCTAAGACTACTTCTACTACCACCTATACTACTGGTATGCATCAACTCACGAACGACCTCAAAGCAAATGCAACGGCTATATCTAATATGGAAATATATGAGCAATCTTTCGCCGATAATAGCGCTATCGAATCCATTATGGATCGTTGTAGGGAATCTTTTAATTCTTTTATTAAATCTTTTGAAGATGCAGTTATTAGCGCACACGAAGATTTGCTTGCTCGTCCGAATGAGGAGTATGATTCCCTGTCTTATTGGACTAAAGTCATTAAGACTTCTTCCGAGAAGGATATTGATAAAATTAATTCTTGTATCGCATATTATGGCTTATCGCCAAGAGATATCTGGGAAGAACTTCTGGCTAATGAGATTTTTGATTATCTATTAGAGCATAGATTTAGAGGTACTTATAGTGGGAAATATCTAGATTATTATAAGAAAGCGCTTGGTCTAGGTAAATTTGTGCCATATGCTAGCCTTTCGGAAATTCTTACTACATATCTTACTGAAGATTATCGGAATTCGCTGAAAGCGTCAAAATACGATGCTGGCACGGCCACACACCTAGCTGAGCTACAAGATATTGCAAGTAATTGTATCTATATTACTGAGTCAGATAAACATAAACTCTCCGAGATTATGTCTGGTGCCAATAAGGCCATCAATAAGCAGCGTCTCAATTCTGTCAACAATCTCTTGCACTGGGCAATTATATTTTTCGGATTCGGCATCTCGGCTTTTCTCGCGATAATGTGCATCGTCGCATTGATAAATAGTAATGATAAAGATTTTGATATTGGCTGGGGATACCTTGGCGTCGTTGCCTTGTGTTGCACGATTGCTGGGGCTACGATTGACCACAAATCTGGCATATATGGCATTACGATGTCGCTCATTCGAGGATTGCGTTTCGGTGCCCTGGGGGCTGCAATTTTACTCGTAGCTATCATTATTACTGGCGTCGCTACTGGACGACTTGAATGGTAGACTCGCTCACTCGTCCGTCCGAACCTACGGTTCTCATCCTGCCAGCATAACCAAATTAAAATTAGACCCAGAGGGTCTATTTTAATTTGGCTGGGGCAAATTAAGCAAGCTTTAACCATCTACAAGGAAGACATCCTTCAACGACTACACAGGTTCAATCCTGAAAAATAATTGGCTCAAAATGATATAATAATTATAAGAGGTGTTTAAATGGGATTAATTGGAACAATGATACAAACTCATAACGGTGGTAATATGTCACCAAATGAGATAAAAAAACTACAATATAAAAGATTAAAAAAATTAGTTGAATATGCAAGACAAAATAGTCCATATTTTAAAGAATTATATAAAGATGTTGGCGATAATTTTAGTTTAGAAGATTTACCACCAACAAATAAAGTTGCAATGATGGAAAATTTTGACACTTGGATTACTGATAGTAAAATAACTATGGAAAGAATTAATGAATTTACTAAAGATATAGAAAATGTTGGTCGTATGATAGATGATAAATATCTTATCTTTAAAACTTCAGGTTCAACTGGTAATCCTGCAACAATCCTATATGATAAGAGGAATACTGATGTTGCTTCAGCAGTAGCTGCCTTTAGAACTTTTGCTAGAAAAGAAGATTTTAAAAAGTTTATGAAAAATGGTAAAAGAACGGCAGGAGTTTTTGCAAACTATGGTTTTTATTTGGCTTGTGGAATGTCAAGATATTTGCAACTTCAAATGCCCCGAAAGAAAAATAAGATAACTGTAGATGTTAATGCACCAGAAGAACAAATTATAAAAGACCTAAATGAATTCAATCCATCTATGTTAAGTGGATATCCATCAAATCTTGCATTGCTTTCAAATTTTAAAGAACTTACAATTAACCCAGATGTAGTTATTACAGGTGGAGAACTATTAACCGATGAAATAAGAAATAAATTAGAAGAAAAATTTGGATGTTATGTTCAAACACATTATTCATGTACTGAAGCAGGTGAAGTTGCATGTGAATGTTCAGAAAAGCATTTACATATAAATGAGGATTGGGTAATAGTAGAACCTGTTGATAAAAATAATAATCCTGTTGGATTTGGTGTTCGTTCAGATAAGGTTTTAATAACAAATTTATCGAATTATATTCAACCTTTTATAAGATATGAATTAACTGATAGAATAATAGTTCATAACGAAAAATGTAATTGTGGTAAGAATTCTTGTTGGTTAGAAATTGAGGGAAGAACTGATGATATTTTA
>JAZQJM010000018.1:0-3774 GCA_045541635.1 Candidatus Nanosyncoccus sp. | reverse complement strand
GTATGATAAAATAAACAGAACGGAGGGTTACCCAAGTGGCTGAAGGGGACGGTTTGCTAAATCGTTAGTCTGGAGTGATCTGGAGCGGGAGTTCGAATCTCCCACCCTCCGCCAGAATATATATTATATACAGATGATGATAACTTCGCGCTAGCGAAGTTTTATTGTGTGTCAGAGTATAAGAAATAGAGCTTGCTCTATTTCTTATACTCTGATATGCAATAAAAACTACGTAGTAGGAATCATCATCTGTATATAATATATTCTGAACGCCCGAGGAGTGGCGAGATTCTTACTTCTCCCAAAGCTTGCTCTATTTCTTATACTCTGATATGCAATAAAACCTACGTAGTAGGAATCATCATCTGTATATAATATATTCTGAACGCCCGAGGAGTGGCGAGATTCTTACTTCTCCCATAGCTTGTTTCTCCCACCACTCGTCCCCATCCATGCTATAATTAGCTTATGAGTTGGGATTTTGCTACAGATATTATATTGTATTTAGCTATCGCATCTTTCGGCTTCTTTATGGGGCTAGGGCTAGTCGAGCTCGCCAAACGTCAATCCATCAAGAAGATAGACCCAGAAATCATCGCCATGCTGGCGCCAGCCACTCTGATGGCGATTATATATATTATCTTTGATAAGTTTCTCATTGTCAGTACTCGCCCAGACGGTTCTGGTGAGCCTAGTTTCCCTTCTAGTCATGCCATGATTGTTGCTACAATTTTCTTCGTCATTATGCTGGCTCTCCCGAGATATATCAGCAATCGTACTGTTCGCATTATCTTGGATGCTATTATGATTGTTTTAGTAATAATCACCTCAATCGGTCGCGTACTCGCCGACAAGCATTATCCTTGGGATGTTGCAGCCGGTCTAGTATTTGCTGCCGTATTTGCTGTTATTTATTATTATGTCGTCCATAGATTAAAGAAAGGAATACATCATGCCTAGCATTTTCACACAAATCATCAACGGAGAGATCCCATCATACAAGATTTACGAAGATGATAAAACTTACGCTTTCCTCGATATTCATCCGGGCACTCGTGGCCACACTTTGGTCGTTCCTAAGAAAGAGGTAGATAAGATTTACGAGCTTCCAGATGAGGATTACCAGGCTCTTATGCAGACTGTGAAAAAGCTTTCGCAGCATATGGAGAAGGTTACTGGCAAGCGCACTCTCTGGAAGGTAGTAGGTACCGATGTGCCACACGCCCACGTCCATCTCGAACCTTTCGACGAGACATGGGAATATGGTCGTGAGCTATCTTTCACCCCAGAAGAATTTGAAGAGATTCACGCCGAATTCGAATACCACGACTAATAGCTATATACACCAGAATAGATATATTACTCTACCAGCTTCGCTTGGGGCGCTTGCCTGGCGAACTTTTTATCAAAAGTAAACAAAGGCTCACGATGTAAACTCTCAGATTCTGCAGCCAGTAAGCAGTCACCCCAAGACAGCTTAGGATGCTCAAGATAAATTGAGAACGCCACGGCCACTGATTCGTGGTCATATGTAATATATTCAGAATAGTGTGTCAAAAAGAAATTCAGATGATCCACAATCTCCACTCTCGTCATCTCTTCTACCATTTCAAGCACATATACACATTCAAGGATTGCAAGATTAGAGAGATAATGCTTGCTATTGGAGCTAGTTATAAGTCTAGCAGCTGCCTTGCGCTGCGCCGGTATGTCACCAAGGATACAACGAAGCACGATGTTGGTATCTATAGAATCAGTCACTTAGCTTTCCTCCTCTAGGGTCGCTTTCTTTATTGCCATCCCAAAAAGTTCATCTGCACTCTTGCCTGCATTCGCTGCGATTTTCTCCCTGGTATTGGCGCTCTTCATCGCGTCAAGCTTATCGAAAAATTCTTCATCGGTCATTGCGCGTGTCACTGTGGCAGATTTTTTTGAGAAATTTATCGTGACTTTATCCCCAATCTTCACTCCAAGCGCTTCACGTGCATGTTTGTTTAATAGTATCATCCCGTTTTGATTGATTGTGGCTGTATACATAATTCTCCTTACCGTTGATTATAACAAACCCATTGGAAAAGTCAATACCCATTGGAAGAATAGAAATCATTGGAGAATTCCACATACCATTTCTTTCTATAAGGGTGGGAGCCGTATGGAGCAGAGACAGGTACTTTCGTAGGTATTTTTTTGTTGACTTTTTTCACGCATTGATGGTAAAATAAAATCAGAACAAATGCAACCGTTCTAACAGAGCACAACTTAGCATTATTTGTTGAGCAATCGACTATAAACACCGACACCGTTAGGTCGGTTAGTGTAGTGGATTGCTCAGGTAATGTGCTATGTCTGAACGGTTGCAGCCTACGGTGTCGGTTTTTGTATCTGGCCTCGTACGGCGTAAACAATTGAGAGGTCATACATGCACAAAATCCAACAAAAACTATCAACCATTCAAGGCTGTCTACTATCAGTCCGTGAAAAAATCCATATTTCCTCACCGAGAAATATGTATTCTGTATTTGTCGTTATTTCTTCCCTATCGCTGCTAACGATTGTTTCTAGTATTATCTATCCTGTTTCGTTGAATACATCCTACATTTACGCTACTACTGGCACTCCTAATGACTCTACCACCTCTCTTGAGTTCACTAGTGCCAGTAGTAGCGCTAATGTAGATTTATTAGTAGATAGTAGTAATGGTACTTTTGCTACTTCTGATACATCTAGTACTTCTTCTGATCTAGCTAAGTTCAATATTACTACTAATAACTATACAGGTTATACATTATCCATTAAAGGTAGTGATGATACTGCTACTTTAGTTAATACAGAAGATGAAGATACTAATACTAACTATCTATCATCCATCCCAAATAATATTACAGTAGATAATAGTAATAATAATGGTAATAATAATACTAACGGCTTCAGTAATGGTGAATGGGGCTATATACCTAGTACTTATTACAACCCCACTACTTCTAGCTATACAGACAACAATACTACTACCTACTTACCTAGTCCTACTACTACATCTACCATCCTAGACAAGACTAACACTGCCAATAATAATACTACTACTACAGATCCAGACACCGGCCTAGAAACTACTGGTAAAGATTACGCTATAGGTTTAGGCGTAAAGGCAGATTATGGCAGTAAGTCTGGCACCTATACGAAGACTTTTGAATTACTCTTTGTTTCTAATCCTACTCCATATAGTATTACTTATCGTGATAATACAGGAGATAGTAATGTAGATCTTACCAGTATTAGTCCTAATCCAGTCTATAGTACAGAAGGTATTACTGATACTTCTATTAATCTTACTAGTACTATTCCTACTAGAACAGGCTATACCTTTAGCAAATGGTGCTTAGGTACAGTAAGTAATAATGGTACAGTCTGTACAGGAGAACAATACAGTCCAGGTGCTAGCTTTGGTATAGACAGAACAGTAGATAATACTAATATCTCACTCTATGCTACCTGGACTCCTAATAGCTATACATGTACGAAAAGATATAGATTACAGAACGCTAATGGTACCTGGGGAGATTATATAGTAGAACAATCAGGTACAGGAGCATCTAGTACAGAAGAAATCGCCTATGGAGATACTTGTAGTTATACTAAACAAGTAACTAACTATAAGAATACTGTCAGTAGTACTAATAACTCTACTGCTACTACTAGTGCTACTATGGATAGCACTGATGGCATTACATTAAGCCTTAGTCTATATAGAAACACCTATATATTAACCGTAGGTAA
>JAZQJM010000017.1:0-2162 GCA_045541635.1 Candidatus Nanosyncoccus sp. | reverse complement strand
TATGGCATCATCCAACCACTTGGGCAGATGTCATAGCTAGCGCTACTAGAATTACTACTCGTACATATTGTACCAGCAGAAGCAGCACAATAATTGTAATATACGCCTATCTTACCACTCGCAGTGCCATATTTAGTACTTGCTACAGTCTTAGCTGAAGCTGTATTAATCTGAGCAGCTGTATATGAATTGAATCCAGAAGTAGTAGACGATGTAGGTAGTGTGAATGACACGCTTGGTGACATATTCGTGTTGGATGTAGAAAGTGTTTCTTTAAGTGTTGCACTGCCTAGTCTTAAGTTATCAAGTAACCACACATTACCATCGGCTAACTTACCTACCATATAATCCTGGCCATCTCTCTTATCAGTTAATGTCTTAGTGTCACCTATCGCCATCCTATCAGCATCAGCCCCATTAAATTCCTGCAAAGTATCATCCTTAGCGACACAGCGAACTGAGTAGCCGACGTCCCGACTAACCTTATTCTGAGGATCCACATTCGAGGAACTGACGTGCAGGTAGTACATATAGCAACCATCGTAGTACGTAGAGGACCAGAAGTGGCCGTAGCTACCCTGATTGCCCGCTGAGCTATTGTAGTAGTTGCCAGAGAGGGGCGTAGACAGTGCGTTGCGGAAGTTAGTAGCGTTACTAGAATATTTTGTGTAAAGAGTTTGGTATCCACCACTTGGTCCTCCTGTAGGCATTCGCCAGCCACTAGGACAAATATCGTAGCTAGCATTACCAGTACCCTTGTTACTCGCATAACAATATGTACCAGCAGAAGCAGCGCAGTAATTGTAATATACACCTATCTTCTTACTACCAGAACCATAGCCTGTCGTGGTAGTATTAGCGTAAGTTGTATTAATCTGTGCAGCTGTAAAAGAATTGATGCTTCCAGAGCTCGGTAATGAGAATGATACACTTGAAGACATATTGGTGTTGGAAGTGGAGAGTGGTTCTTTAAGTGCTGCACTGCCTAGTCTTAAGTTATCAAGTAGCCAGCATTTATTATCAGCGAGTTTCTGAATTAAATATGGCTCCTCATCGCGCTTATCATATGCAGTTGTGGCAGTAGTAGGACACGTAGCAGTAGTTACGTTCTGGAGATATAGCTTACTACTCTTACTTGTGAGTGTCAATGCGCCATTGCCATCTCCTATAGTGTAGTAGGTGTTTACTGAGCTCGTGGAACCTAGTGCTGCATTAGTTGCACTATCAGTCTTAGTCCAGGAGCTAAATTCGTAGCCACTGGTAAAGACTGGGTAGAGATAGTAACTTGTACCATAAGTGAGGTTTGTGAACGTAACAGTGTTTCCAGACTTAGTGCCATTTATTGTAGTACCACTAGTGCTACCTTGCTTTAAGGTCATAGATGATAAATATGAATCTCCTGTTACTACTAGATTATAAGTCTTCGCTACGCAGACGCCATATAGTGTCATATTAGATGTAGGGTGAAGTCCTGTATAGCCACTAGTGTATGTGATGCTGGTGGTATTATTACTGGTAGACCAGCCACAAGTATGACCTGTCTTAGTAATGGTAGGGAGAGTCATAGAGCTGTTAGACCATTGTGAGTATAAAGTCAATGTAGAGCTGGTATTATTCCATGTGCCACTATTTGTTGTGTAGCCTGATACATTAGCTGGAAGAGTACCATCACTATTGATAACCTTAGTGCCACCACTTGTAGCAGTATACCAGCCATTAAAGGTGTAGTTGTAGTTAATGGTGCTACTACTGGATACACTAGCACCAGAAGCATTATTATAGCTAGTACTAAAGCCTGATACAGTGTAGCTTCTTACTGGAGAGGCAATAGTACTAGTACCAGAAGTACCAGCATAGACATTAGCTGAATCATAGGTAGCTCTAGCACTTGTACTACCATTAGTTGTAGCATTGGTATTAGTTAGAGTAATAGCTGTAGTATTAGGAGTCCAGGTAGCATAGAGTGAGATATTAGTGTTATCTACTGTTCTATCTATACCAAAGCTAGCACCTGGACTGTATTGTTCTCCTGTACAGACTGTACCATTATCACTTACTGCACCTAAGCACCATTTACTAAAGGTATAGCCTGTTCTAGTAGGAATAGTACTAGTAAGATTAATAGAAGTATCAGTAATTCCTTCTGTACTATAGACTGGATT
>JAZQJM010000016.1:0-22105 GCA_045541635.1 Candidatus Nanosyncoccus sp. | reverse complement strand
TGATTCGTAGGACCAAAGAAGCCAATCGCGTGATTACAAGCATACCAATCATAACCAAGGCTAGGTATTTCATTATATCCCCCAAATCCATCCGTAATTACAAGACTACCTTTCTTAATGGTTTCTTCTATGAAATCTTCTGCATTGTCTCTATCTCTCTTGTGGACTATTTTTAATCTAATACAATATCCTTTCTTTGTTTTAGCTTTGCATATCACTCTAGCTACTAATTTTTGTTTACCATAGCGTCTTTTACCAAAGAAGCTGCCATCTACTTCACAGGCACCTTCCAGGACGTCCGTACGGGGTTCTAATGAGGCCCTGAAACGCACTAACCATCGTTTTACTGTTGGATATTTAAGTCCTGATATTTTGATTGTTTCACCGACGCTGCACTGTCTTTGCCAACACCAGATAAGAATATATATTTGACGAAATGATAGATTACAATAGCTAAAGACCTTCGTATCAGCTTTTACGGATGTTTTCTTCCTGCAGTGTGGGCAGTATTCGTAATTCTTTCTAAACTTAATGCCAGCAGTATTGCAGTGCTTACACCTGAGATTGCCTCTAATATTTTTATAAAAATTACGATGGCAGTGGAATTCGTCTGGTAAATCTGCTAAACTATTCATAGGAGCAGTCCTTTCTTTTATTTAGTTGTTATTCATTTACTATTATAAACGAAAGGCTGTTCCTTTTTAGTTGTTTAATTAGTTTCTTTCTAAATTAGTTAACTGAACCGACCTTAACGGTGGACTTGACCTTACGTAAGCTTTTATGCTATACTTAAGAGATGGGGTTAACCCCGTAGCTTAAAATGTGCTAACGGTATTAGGAGGTGGGAAAATGTTAGCAACGACTCTAATTATTGTAACTTTATTAACAGTAGGACTCGTAGCATCAATCGTACGTACTGAATCCGTTGAGAGGGTAGCGATAAAATCGCTAATCGTCTTCGCATCTATTGGTACGCTGATTACGATGTGTACACCAGAGTCAACACCACGAATAGTCGTAGGGGTCACATGTTTTGCTGCTGCAATTATCTTAGCGCAAAACTGTGGTTTTTCGGCGATGGTTGACATCTTTGAGGCGAGAGACGCTGAGCCTAACGAATTCAGTAAAATTGCCGTAAAGATAGGCCGGAAACGAGAGTTCTTCGACTATGGCCAGGCGAGCGATCTGTGGTACATGTCGACGGCTGTGTCGATTACTCTGGTGTTTGGAATCGTAGTAGCGAGGTTCGCTTCGATGTTTGCGCAGGATCTTGGGAGTGGTACGCCATATTTCGTCTATGCTGTATCGCTGCTAATGACCATGTGGCACATCATTAGCTCTAAAAGTCACCTTAAGTATCGGTCAGTAATCAAAACGACGACGCTTACGACGCTTACTACCGGACTAATATGGGGAGCTTTTGAACTCGTGCAGTATTTAAGTGGCGCAACAGCTAGTTAAGGAGGGGTAAAATGACTATTATTACGGATTTGTCCGAAGTACTAATCCACGGTCTCTATGGAATTGAGAAGTTAGTGGAGCGTAACTATGGTAAAGACGTGGCTAAAGATTTCTTAGACTGCCACCGTATTCAGGAGCGAGAAAGTGGACTGTTTCTATCGCTACTGCGTGGAGAGATTGAGGAAAACGAATACTGGGAGAATTTCTGCAAAATGAGGCATTTTCCGTTTGGCGTGAACGAAATCTGGGAGCTTTTCTCGGAAAATTTGGCCATTCGGATACCGGGAACTCTGGATGTTTATCAAGGAATTACACAGCATCCACTCTCATTGATCGAATCTAACGTCATGGTAGACGGAATGCCGAGATTTATCCTGGCCAGTGATCATGTTTCGGAGAGAATCTCTCAGCTCTGGTCGCTGCATCGCGATTTTTTCGAGATGTTCGAAATGCAAGTATGGTCGTGCAATGTTGGCAAGATTAAGCGAGATCCTGGGTTTTTCAAGAATCTCATGAAGGATGCAGAGCTGTCGCCTGACGAGATAATCTTCATCGACGACTCGCCAGTCAATATAAATGCAGCTCGGAATGATGCTGGGATTCGTGGCATTGTCTTCGAAAACGCCAAGCAGCTGAAGTTCGTACTTGAAGAATATGGATTCAAATTCGCAGATGATTACGAGAACTATAATTTCGAAGTTACTGAATGATTAGCACCTTAAAGGCGCCTAGAATGGGCGCCTTTTTAATAGGATGTAAAAGCGCCTGGTGGGCGCTCTAATACTATGAGGAAATACGCTTAGTTAAGATATATTTACCAGGAGCTAAGCCAGCTAGCGCGTAGGGACCGAACTGCGTACGATGGAGTTTTGTAACTTTATAGCCAACAGCTGCAAAAGTACGGCGAATCTGGCGATTGCGCCCCTCAGAAAGGATTACTTGATATCTGTCACCATCCCGTATTACAGTGAATTTTGACGGACCATCATCTAGCATGATGCCATAGTCCGAGATCATCTGCTGATGTAGTGGCTCGAGTGGACGGTCTAGTTCGACTTCGTAAATTTTCTGCTTGTGAAACTTCGGGTGAGTCATCTGAAAGGCGAAATCACCATCATTAGTTAGTAGAATAAGACCTGAGGAATCCTTGTCGAGGCGACCGACGGTTTTTAGCTTCTGATATTCGGCTGGTAATAATTCGTATAAGGTAGGCGCGTCACCCTGCGCACGACGTGAACAGACATAGCCAACTGGCTTATTAAATGCAAGATAGATATAAGAATTCTCGAATGAGACTATTTTATTATTATAGCATACTTTACTATCTTTGTCAATACGGGCACCCAGGATGGCTGGTTTGCCGTTAATTGTGATTTTACCCCGAGCGATAAGGTCGTCTGCCTCACGACGAGAAACGCCGAGTCGCTCAGCGAGAAATTTGTTAAGTCTAATTGTTGCCTTGTCATCCATTATTAATATCCTGGAACTATTGCATTGGTGGAAATGCTGGAGGAGTAAAGCTGCCTGTATTTGTGCCTGCGTTAATAGGCTGAGACATAGTAGGTGCCTGGATGCCTGGAGCTTGGTTGCCTACGAATGCTTGAGCAGGAGCCTGGTCCACGACAGGAGGCTGACCTACCATAGGTGGCTGAGATATATTAGATGCTTGAGGCTCGGCGGCTGGCTTATCACCCAGCTCATCGTGGATGGCTGACACGACGTCCTCGATGCCGACTTGGGATTTAACAAGATAACGATTAGCGCCGAGGCGTTCACCACGTTCACGCTGATCCTCGCCAGAGAGGGCTGTCATCATGATTACCTTAATATTGGCAGTCTCTGGCGTAGTACGCAAGATATCTAACATATCAAAACCAGAAATTTTCGGCATCATGACATCGGAAAGAATCAAATCTGGCTTCTCGCGAACGGCCGTAGCAAGTGCCTCTTCACCGTCGCCTGCAGTAATTACTTCATAACCTTCAGCTGCAATACGGATGCTATAAATCTCGCGCAGTGAGATGTCGTCTTCTACTACCATTACTTTTGTCATACTGTTCCTCCGTTCTTATTAATAATTGGGTTGTGATTCATCGGTGTGGGTGGGGCTGATTGCTGAGGCTGGGATGGCAGCGGCGATTGAGGCTGTGGTTGCTGGGGTTGCGACTGTGGCCGTTGCGATTGCTGAGTTTGGGGTGTTGGCTGGGGTTGCTGAGGCTGCTTTATTTGTGGTATCGGTTGTAATGATTGAGGCGCCGAAGATTGTTCCGATTGAGATAATGGCTGTGATGATGGCTGATTTGCTACCGTACTCTGCTCGCCCATACTGGTTCCTGTGATTAATTGATTGGCTGGAGCTGGCGTGACAACCTGCTTCATCATAGATTCATTCCGAACAGCAATCATGCGTTTCTCGTATTCTTCGCCAGTGATTCTTGGCAAAGAAATATAGATAGTAGTACCTTCGCCAAACGAGGATTCGGCCCAGACGCGACCGCCCATAGCTTCGGCACGCTGCTTAACTAGGTAAAGACCTAGCCCGGTGCCACCAATCTCACGGGTGTCAGAATTGTCAGCACGGTAGAATTTTTGAAAAATATGCTGGATATCACTCGCCGAAATACCAATACCGGTATCAGTTACATTAATTAAAACGTTATCCCCATCACCACGCACACCAATATAGATAGAGCCACCCCTCGGGGTGTACTTAAGGGCATTATCGATCACGTTATCGACAATTTCACGCAAGAAATCTACGTCCACGAAGCCATATACAACCTGGGCAATATTATGAGCGTTAGCTGTCCTCTGATCGTCGGCGCCAAATTGATAATTAATACCAGATTCATGTGCGCGCATCATGTGTCCGTCGGCAATCTGTTTCACGGTGCCGACCATCTCTACTGGTACAAGATGTGGAGTGACACGACCATCGTCAAGTTTCGTTACGTCGAGCAAATCCTGGAATAATTTGCCAAGATGCTTAGAGGCCTTACTGGCCGACTCGAGATAGCCACGAGCGCGCTCATCAATGGTGGCTGTCTGAGGATTGAGCGCAAGAGAGATGTAGCCGTCGATTGTGGCAACTGGAGTGCGCATCTCGTGCGAGGCAGTCGAGATGAATTCGGTCTGTTCACCCTCGCGTACGAGCTCTGCAGAAATATCACGAAAAGTCACGATATAATCACCCTGCGCTGGCAATACTGAAATAGCGACAGGAATGCGTTTGTTTGACAATGTAGAGATAATTGAGCATTGGTAGTTATCAATAGACTCGCCAGTCCTAATGACGCCAAGAATCGGATTTTCCTCATCAGAAAGTGGGCGACTCTCCTTTGTTTCTATATTGATGAGACTAGAAACTGCGAGGCCAAGGGCATTTTCGGGAGCCTTACAATCGGTCAGAATAACAGCCATCGGGTTAAGGTATTTAATAATAGATTTATTGTTAATTACCATTACACCGTCGTGAATACTCCTTAAAACTAGCTCAGAAATAGCAGAGTTATTCTCCTGAGTGGCGACCTGGGGCGACCCAACAGGCGAAGATTTTTTCTTGAAAATACTCATCTTAAGACAATTTTAACACAAACGGAATAAAATGTGGTATTATTTTAGTATGAATAAAGACGTCGTTTATATTGAACCAGAAGACGATATCACGGATATCATTACCAAGATTGAAAATTCAAAACAGAAAATCGTCGCACTTGTTCCTCCGAAGAAGGCCGGAGTATTCCGAAGTATTGTCAATATTAAGCTGATTACTAAAGCCGGGACTTCATCCGGAAAGACCGTAGTAATCGTCACGACGGATCCTTCTATTATTAAGTTAGCTGCAGCCACTAAGCTACCAGTAACGAAGAATTTGCAGTCGGCTCCCGTGATTCCTGAGCTAAAAGACGGCGAGATTGAAGTAGAATCTCATGAAGCTGTGAACGAAGACGGCACAACTGATAAGTCGACCGAAGACGAGGCGTCCAGCAATGAAGCTGAGTCTGCTGAAGAAGCAGATGTTGCAAACACAGAAGATACTGAAGATACCGATGAGACAGAGCCCGAGAGAGACAAAGCAAAAGCAGAACCAAGCGACAAGAAATCTTCTTCGACAGCCGATAGTAAGAAGTCGGCTAAGGGCAAACTTGCCAATAGTGCTAATCCATTTCTTAGATGGGTCGGCACACATAAGAAGCTCTGCATCGCCGGTGGCGTGGGTATCGTAGGGCTGATTATCTTTGCGATTTGGGCTTTTCTAATCGCACCTGCTGTAACGGTTACACTGGAGCTACGCGCCACGACTGGTAGATTTTCGGAAAATATCACACTCACCGACACACTGGCCAATGAGAATGTTGACGAAGGTAGATTCTACTATACCGAGAAGAAAATCGAGAACAAGAGTACTGTCGAATTTGAAGCAACTGGCGAGAAAAACGTCGGCAAGAAGGCATCTGGTAGTGTAGTGGTGTATGAATTCTTCAAGAAGGAAGGCAGCTCATCGGTAAATGCTGGCACCACCTTCACAGTGAATGGACTGAAATATATCTCTACTAAAGACGTGACGATTTCCTATAATGGTGATGGATTTAGCAAATGCGACAACAAGGATAACTCATCCAGTATCATGAATTCTGGCTGCCAGATATCAGCTCGCGTACCAGTGGAAGCTGCCGAATCAGGTGCGAAATACAACATCGCAGCCACCAATAGTGGCTGGAGTACTAATGCACAAGTGAATGGCGTATATTCCGATGCTGCAATGAGTGGTGGCACAGATGAGACAATTAAGGTCGTCTTGCAGTCTGATATTGATAAAGCCATGACGGAGATTCAAGATTCTGACGAATCTACCAATAAAGAAACATTACTCGACTCCATCGAAGATGGTGAATTCGTAATTGAGTCGAGCTTCCAGCAGACTACTAGTGAGGCAGTATCAACTCCAGCAGTAGATGAAGAGGTCAAGGAAGGCGAGAAAGCTAAACTAACGATGATAACGACAGATTCAATCTTAGTAATCGATGAGACTAAAGTGAAAGAATTCATCCAAGAGAAAGCGAAACTCGCTGATAATGACACAATCTACAGCATGAATGATCCATTTGTGGAGAATTTCACAAAGACCGACACTGGATATGCTGGTAAGCTAAAGACTTCCTACGTGTCTGGTCCTAAGGTTACCGAAAATGACGTGATTGATATGATTAAGGGCAAAGGACTCGGCTCAGCTCAGCACGACCTCAATACGGCTTATAGTGGCATAAAATCCATCACAATGGATACTTCGGTGCCATGGGTGATGTCTGTACCTAATAATCCAGAGAAGATCACAGTGATTATCAAAAGCGAGGAATAATCAAAATGTGTGGAGTTATTAACAGGGGTAAAGTGAGTTTTTCTAGCCCAGAGGATAAGCTACAATGAAGATAATTGGACTCGATGTGGGCGAGAAGCGCATTGGCGTAGCCAAGGTGGACTCAAGTACCAGGATAGCCATACCAGTCGGGTATGTGCTGGTAGATGGCTCAGAATGGCAGGAAATCGCCCGAATTGCGCGAATGAACAGTACTGATTGGTTCGTGCTAGGTCTGCCACGCAGTAATGAAGGGAACGAGACGAAACAGAGCTTATACGTACGAAATTTTGCAAAAGTCTTAGTCGAGAAGATTCCAGGAGCCAAAATACGCTTCCAAGATGAATCGCTCACCTCTGTTGTGGCAGAGGAACGGCTAAAATCTCGCAAAAAACGCTACGAGAAGGGCGAAATTGATGCCGAGGCTGCTTCAATTATACTCCAGGACTTCATAGAGGGTTTTACTACCCCTAGCCAAGATGAGAAGGCTGCTAAGAGGAGCGAAACAGTGGACGACTCAGATATTGCCCCTGTTAACTTACCCACTAAACCTAATAAAGCTGCCATTAAGGCCAAGAAAACCTCCTCTAAGCTGAAGAAGGTAACGATTTTTGGTATTCCCATCGTACTGGTGATACTGATACTTGGGACGATTCTGGGCGTCAACCTTTACAGGGAAGATCAAGCGCGAAAACGTGCTGAATACTATGCCTGGCTCGAATCCCAGATGGTGGCAGAAGTTTTTGATTTTACGATTGTGCCTGGGGAGACGATTTTTGAAGTGAAAGAAGATTTAGTAGAGCTAGGATACGACAGCGCCGAAGTAGACGAAGCGCTAAGTGGCGATTATGATTTTGATTTTCTAAAAGAACGCCCAGAGGGAGCCTCGCTAGAGGGGTACCTATATGGCGAAACTTATGAATTCTATAAGGGGGCATCGGTTCGGGAAATCATTACGCGCTTCCTTGAGGGGATGAGTGAAGTGATTACCGCTAATAATCTTGAGGAGAAATACCAGGAGCAAGGATTGTCGCTTTTTGAGGGGATTACACTAGCTTCTGTAGTACAGAAAGAGGCCCAGGCGAGCGAGCAGGCGACTGTGGCGCAAGTTTTCTTAAGTAGGCTAGCTTACGGGTGGAAATTAGGTAGCGACGTAACAGTATCTTATGCACTTGACGTGGTTGACCCGAATAGAGAAGTCTATAGAGATAATTCGGCTGCGCTTATGATAGACTCTTGCTACAACACGAGAAAATACACAGGGCTGCCCTGTGGGCCGATTTCTAATCCATCACTCTCGGCACTGATGGCTGTAGCTGAACCTAGTGATACCACTTATCTATTCTTCTTGACAGGAGACGACGGATTAATGTATTATAGTTATACGGAGGCCGAGCATCTTCAGAAAGCTGCCCTTTATTGCAGGACCCTCTGTAACGTTTCATTATGACAAGCAAAAGAAAAAATTTGAGAATCCGGAAACTTAAGAAGTTTTTACCATATTTTGTGACTGGAGCACTCACACTCGCAATCGTAGCGATTGGCTCACTAGGTAAGCAGGACAATAATACCACGCTCAGCCTGGACGCTTTCGCAAAGAGTGATTATAAGATATCCGTAGATCAGTTATCAGAGCTATATGTCGTAGCCGATATTTCTGATGCGATGGGACTCGCTAGCGCCTCTGATGTGGCATCTAATTACGTGGTGACGACTTCTATGTATGAAGCTGGACAGACTACCACTGGTAAGATTGAGAAGCCAGCGATTACCAATATCGCAGTGTCGCGTGGCGTAGAAGAAATTGTGTTTAGCGAGGGTGACTCTCTGGAAGCTATTGCTAAGGAACGTGGCATTACTGTGGATCAGATTCGCTGGTCCAACGGACTAAAGACAACAGAAGTTGCTGCTGGTACTACTCTTTATATTCCGTCTTCATCTGGTATCGTCTATACAGTGAAGTCTGGTGATACACTCGAGTCGATTGCCTCGAAATACGGTTCTTCGGCCGATGATATTATGCATAATAATGACCTAGAGATATCTGGTATTACTGAGGGTATGAAGATATTCATTAGTGGTGGTACACTACCTGAGACGGAGCGCCCAGAGTACGTGGCGCCACGCCCTGTCACTCGTACGACTAATTATTACTACTCATACCTTGGTAGCTCATCTGAACGCCAGAACATCGAGGTACTTGGATACTTTACTGGGTTAGGTGGCCCATATGGCAGAGGTCAATGTACACAATGGGCCTGGTATAAGAGGCAAGATCTACCTTCTACGCTAGGTAACGCCAATACTTGGGCTGCAAGAGCAGCAGCTGCTGGTTTCACAGTAAATAGAACTCCTTCAGCTGGGGCGATTTTCCAGACATCGTCTGGGTGGTATGGTCACGTAGGATATGTGGAAAGTGTCAATGCTGATGGTTCTATCACTGTAACGGAGATGAACTATAATTATCGTCCATACATGGTGATTCGTGGTGTGATTCCAGCCAGCTCAGTGGGGAACTTTAATTACATTCACTAGGTGGATTATCGAAAATCGACAAGTTCGCTGGATAGAAAAACGAGGACTGCCCTGGCGTCATGGTAGGGTAATGGGGGATTTTGAGATTTTTAATAATTATGTTATAATTGGGTTATGTTTGTAGATACGGCAAAAGTTAGTTTGAAAGCTGGTAAAGGTGGCGATGGCGCCGTATCTTTTCGACGCGAAATATATATTCCGAAGGGTGGCCCAGATGGTGGCGACGGTGGTAAAGGTGGTGATATCGTATTTAGGGCCGACAAGGACACCAATACGCTGATTGATTTTCGCTTTACGCCAATATTGACGGCAGAGGATGGACGAAACGGTGCCGGCACCCGTTCGGCTGGACGCAGTGGCAAGGATTTGATAGTGGAAGTACCAATTGGCACTGTGGTGAAGAAAGACGGTGTAGTGCTGGCAGACTTAACGCATGATGGCGAAGAGGCAATCATCGCGCATGGTGGTGATGGTGGATATGGCAATGCTCACTTTAAGAGCTCTACGCGTCAGGCGCCTATCGTGCATGAATTGGGCGAGCCTGGGGAGGAATTTGAAGCCGAGCTAGAACTGAAGCTGCTAGCCGATGTGGGGCTAGTGGGGCTACCGAACGCTGGTAAATCGACTTTCTTATCAGTGGTTTCAAATGCGACGCCAGAGATTGCCGATTATCCTTTTACGACGCTTACTCCGCAACTTGGCGTAGCGACAATTGACAATTATGACCTCCTGATTGCTGATATTCCAGGACTGATCGAGGGAGCAAGTGAGGGCAAGGGGCTAGGGCATGCGTTCCTGCGTCATGTGGATAGAACTGCCGTACTGCTACACTTAATCGACGTTTACAATAATGACGCTGGCGAGGCGTACCAGACGATTCGTGGCGAGCTAGAGAAATATTCTGACCTCAATAATCGCCCAGAAGTGATCGCTCTAACAAAGTGTGAAGGGGTAGATGAAGATATTATTAAGATGCAAGAGTCGGCAATTCTGGCTATCAATCCGTCAGCGAAAGTTTTCGCTATATCTTCGGCAGCACACACTGGTATTGAAGCACTCCTACGCGAATTGAAGGACATCGTAATAGCCGAAAAAGCAGCCGTATCGGAAGAAAACTCAGCGCTTAAATTAAAGATTACCCCTAATAATGCCGAGGAGAGCGATACTGACAGTACTGTCGAGCCTTCGGAGCACGAAATCCCCACTATTTCGCTTAATTCAAAGGAGCTAGAGTCTACCTTTACCGTAGAAGAGGTGGATGGGAAATATATTGTAAAGGGTGAAAAAATCGAGAAATTCGCCAGGCGTACTGATTTTGACAATTACGAGAGCGTCAATAGGCTGCGCGATATCATGAAGAAATTAGGCATCAGGGCAGAACTTACCTCAATGGGGGCTGGGCCCGACTCGATTATCTCGATTGCTGGAAAAGAATTTACACTGGTAGAAGACTGGTAGTCCAGGAAATCAGCGCCAACGTAGACGTTTGTGGAAAACTTTTTCAAAAAATGTCAATTTTGTCTGCAATTTTGCTTGACAGTGATATGCTTATGGTTTATTATAAATATAAGCTGGTACGCTTCACAGGGGTTCCACTGATAGATTAAGTGGAGTGTGGAGACTACATTAATAATCAAAAAACAAACAGAGGATTAAAACAAACCAATGTGCCCCAATGGGTGGGCGCGCATCAGCGCGATAGAGAGATAGAATTCAGGCTATCTCTCTTTTTTTTGGGTTAATTCAATGGATATTCATGGTGTTTTATTCAAGCCAATTAGGATGTTCGGCACGCTTTATTTGGACTGACTGGAATGCTCGGCACGCCACTTGGCGATTTCGCCGTGATTACCAGAAAGCAGAACATCAGGAACTTTCATGCCACGAAAATTATAGGGCTTCGTATACTGTGGAAATTCAAGATTGTCTCCATCCGAGAATGATTCAATGAGGGCTGAATTCTCACCACCGAGCACGCCGGGAATGAGGCGTACAATAGAGTCGATAATAATAAGAGCTGGTAATTCGCCACCAGTCAAGACGAATTTACCAAGGGAAATTTTATAGTCTACTATAGACAAAATACGCTGATCGTAGCCTTCGTAATGTGGGCAGAGAATAATGTAATGAGCCGATTTTCCCTCATTAGTAGTAGGCTCGCTAGAGGTGAGGGCAAATTGACGCGCGAGCGATTGATTCCAGATAATCCCCACTGGGGTAGGCAGAATAACTCTAGCGCTCGGATCTTTTGCCTTGACACTCTCAATAGCTGCAAAAACAGGCTCACAGCGAAGCAGCATGCCGTCGCCACCCCCATAAGGAGTATCATCTACCGAGTGGTGAGGGCCCAGACCAAACTCACGAAGATTAACAAAATCAAACTCAGCTAAGCCCTTCTCGGTGGCTTTCCACATCATAGAAGTCTGAAGATAAGGCTCCAAAGCCTCCCGAAAAAGCGTAATAATCGTAAATTTTATCATATCTCTATTATATAACATAATATGACCTTACTGTATAACTCATTAGATATTCCGTGGGGTGGTCTTACTAAAAAACGTTAGGTGTTCTGTGGATAACCATCACTGGACGGGGCCTGCCAGTCGTTCTCCTCCCCCATCTCGCAAGCTCGACGGGGGTCCCCTCCACGACTGTCACCCGTCCATGTAGCACTTTAGTCTAACCGCTGGACGGGTTCTGCTAGTGTTTAATGGGACTTTCTTTAGTAAAGAAAGTCCCATTGATAGAAACTAAAGCATGAAAAATGAAACGAAAATGAATTCCGTTTCATTTTTTATAGTTTTAATTATCATTTCTGGACGGGGCCTGCCAGTCGTTTTCCTCCCCCATCTCGCAAGCTCGACGGGGGTCCCCCTCCACGACTGTCACCCGTCCATGTAGCACTTTAGTTCAACCGTCGGACGGGTTCTGCTAGCAATTATCCAACAACACAGTAGTAACGCCTCCATGGGTGTATTTCGGTGAATTATCTGTTATAATGTTGATATGGATTTGACTGGGCCAGTGGAGAATATGACGGGTGTGGGGCCAAAGACTGCCGAAGTTTTAAACAAGGCCGGAATAAAGACCGTAAGGGATTTTTTCTATAATCTGCCCAGAGATTACGAGAACTACGCTGCGCCGACTTCGATTAGAGAGATGAAACCAGGCAAAGTAGTGATAAGGGGTAAAATAGACAGCCTCTCCACGCGCAAAACTAAGCGTCGCAATTTGTCGCTTACTGAAGGAGTGATCAGAGATAACAGTGGGGCTGTCAGAGTAGTATGGTTTAATCAGAGTTACCGAGTGAGGCAGTTTATACCTGACAGAGAGTATGTCTTCACTGGCACTTACGAGCTCAAAAACGGGCGCTATCAGCTGACTTCGCCGTCGGCAGCCTTATCATCCGATATCGACCCCTCGTCTGGCCTAAGCCCTATCTACGTGGCCCACGGGGCAATTAAGTCTCACGACTTTCGTCGCTTGATAGAAAAAGCGAGGGATAGATTTGCTGGCATCCCCGATCTATTGCCTACAGTGCGCCCAGGGGTGAGAGCCGAGGCGCTATTTCGGGCACATTTTCCGAACTCCCTGAAGACGATTGAGGGGGCGCGCGATTATTTAGCCTACGAGGAGCTTTTCTCGCTAATTCTGGCCTCTAAACTTAACCGTATCGAAAATGAGAAGCTGAGAGCGATTTCGGTACCATTTGATGCTTCCAAGACTCGTGAGTTCGTCGAGAAATTGCCTTTCAAGCTAACTAATGCCCAGAGGTTAGCCTCGTGGGAGATTTTTCAAGATATGGAGCGCGAGACACCGATGAATCGGCTACTTCAGGGTGATGTGGGGTCTGGCAAAACTATGGTGGCAGCAATGGCTGCCAGGGAAGCAACAGCTGCACATTGTCAGGTGGGTCTGCTTGCGCCGGCGGGTATTCTGGCCACACAACATTATGAGGGATTAAAGAAGATCCTGGAAGGGTTTGGCGTAAGGGTAGCACTGCTGACTGGTGCCACGAAGAAGAAATCCGAGCTGAAGAAACAGATTAAGTCTGGCGAGATTGATTTTATTATTGGGACACATGCATTGCTCACGGATGACACTGAATTCTCCAGGCTAGCACTTGTCATTATTGACGAACAGCATAGATTTGGCGTAGAACAGCGACAGAAACTAATGCTAAAATCACCGGCTGGCCTAGCACCACACCTGCTCGCCATGACGGCGACACCGATTCCGCGCTCCCTACAGCTAACTGTATTTGGCGACCTCGATGTGTCGATTTTGAATGAAATGCCGAAAGGTAGACAGAAGGTAGAGACGAAGATTTTACGAGAAATCGACCTGAAAGAGGGGCTATATCCCAAGATTGTTGAGACCGTAAGCAAAGGTCAACAGGTATACTGGATATGTAAGGCAATTGACGACACTGAATCGAAGGACGGCAAAGCCGAGATGACATCAGTAAAGACGCGCACGAAGCATCTGAAGGAGTTATTTCCTAAGATGAAGATTGAGTTCCTACACGGTCGCATGAAGCCAGCCGAGAAAGACGAAATTATGGAGAAATTTTCTCGAGGGGATATCGAGATATTAGTGTCTACCACAGTGGTAGAAGTAGGTGTGGATGTACCAAATTCCACCCTAATGATTATTGAAAATGCCGAGAACTACGGCTTGGCACAGCTCCATCAGCTCAGGGGCCGCGTGGGGCGTGGCCAAGCAAAATCATACTGTTATCTATTGGTTGCTGGCGACGCCACTCCTTCACGGCGACTCAGAGAATTAGAGAGATCATGCGACGGGTTCCATCTAGCCGAGGTGGATTTGAAGCTACGTGGACCTGGCGAAATCTATGGTTCGCTTCAGCATGGCGCGCTAGACCTCAGAATTGCTTCACTCTCTGATACAAAATTGATTGCGAGAGCCAGAGGAGATGTGGACAAATTCCTAAAGCTCGGCCCAGGTATGCTAAAATATAAGGAATTAATGACTGGAATTTCTAAATATCAACAGCTGACAACACTCAACTAATGAGCGCTAATAGTATAACATGGAAGAGAAAATCATAAGGATAACATGAACAGTACAAAGAGCCAAATTCACAAAGTAAGGATTTCTGGTGGGGAGTTACGGGGGAGAGTGATTGCCACCCCCGGTGGTGGTACCCATCCAATGGGCGAGCGCGAGAGGCTAGCACTTTTCAATATGATTCGCGAAGATATACCTGGCGCAACCGTGCTTGATGTTTTCGCTGGTAGTGGGGCGCTAGGCATAGAGGCTCTATCGCGTGGTGCCAGTAGCGCCTGCTTCGTGGATAATTCCAGCTCTGCTATTAATACGATTAAGCAGAATCTCACGATGCTTGACGCCTTGCCAAAAAGTAAGATTATTAAGGGGAGAATCCCCGATGTTATTCCTAGCCTGAGTGTTTGCGATATAATCCTAGCCGATCCACCTTATGATCAATTTGTCGCTACAGACATAATATCCCTAGTAAGCCTACTACGAGATGGCGGCGTGCTCGTATTATCGCATCCCGGAGATGCACCAGACTTATCTGGTGCAGAGTTAGTAAAGTCGCGTAAATATGCTGGCGCGACGATTTCCATCTATCGGAAGGTTTAACTATATATGACTTCGTAGGTACTCGGGGCTGGCTTGACAAAACATGAGATTTTTGATATAATTATAAGCAGTAACTTGGCCTTGCGTAGAGGCTTGCACTTTTACAGTGCTTTGTTAATTTCTAGAAAGGTGGGGAACCATGAGAGATTTCGTAAGAGGTGTAGAAATCGAGGGGGCTAACTCCTCAAAATGGAACTATGTGGACAAGCTGAGATTCACGATTTCGGTGAATGAGGATATCCTGGACATCCAGATGAGACCGGGTCAGGACGTATTCTTAGACGAGCTGATAATCGCCATCGGTAAATTCCTCTGGGAATATCAGAAGGAATACAAAGAGTCCATTGAGGTGCGTACGCCGGCATGTTGGTATCGGTACACTCGGATGGAGAGCATCGAGAAAGCCAGGGATATCTTCCTGGAAACTGATGATGGATGGGGGTTGCCCGATAGGGAATTCGTACTCCACACTATTGGTACCACTGGCAGGTGTTCTGGCGTACACTGCAATGTGTATTCATTCTTAAACTTGCTGGTGGCCGAAGGGGTGCTGGAAGACGATGAGGGAATATATGAATACCCCTCATATGCCGGTGGTGATCCAGAGAAACCGAAATTCCAGGACTGCGTAACCCTGGTTGCGCCTAGACTGACCGAATATGAGGACGGTTGGTGTAATGGCGCAGAACGCCCGGAGTCCGTAGTAAAATACGGCGTCTGCCGTAAACCTCCAATCGCTGACGAAGGCGAAGTAACCAAGAAGAAGAGAAAGAGCAAGGCAAAGGAGGAAGCAACAGATAGTGCTAATGCTTCCGTCGCTAAGGAAGATATTCCTGTGACAGGTAAAGTTGGTGCGTTTGCTGATACCGGCAATCTTGTGGCAGACAGCACTAATGATGCTACCCCGGCCTAGAATAGGCAGAGCCACCCTTATGGGTGGCTTTTTCATGCAGAAAATGTTGTGATATTTTACAATTATAGGATTATAACGTGAAGCACTTGCTTTTTATCGTAAAGTATGATATAATGTAGAGATAAGGAGTTTATTATGCAATATCAGGGTGAAATTGAGAAAAAGGAACGTCGTAAGATTGTCGTAGTCGCAGCAACAATCGCTGTAATAATTCTGGCACTCATCGTGGCTATTCTAGTAGTAGCTACTAATAAGCCTAATGCTGCCGAGAATCTAGGTGGCGTAGATAATGGTGCCTTCTCAGTAGAGAGCGAGAGCTCTGAAACTGAAGAGACAACAGAGCAGGAAGACACTGAGAATGAAGCTAAGAGCGAAGCTGAGACTGAGGCCAAGAGTGAGAGCACTACTAACCGTGTTTCTACTCGCGTAGTAAATAACAATGCTAAGACCACTACTAATAGCGCTAAGGCTAAGAGTAGCGAAACCGAAGCAATGCCTACGACTGGCCCAGAAGATGTGCTACCTATCGCACTAATACTAGGTGCACTAACAGCTGCTGGTTTATCTTTTGCGATGAAGAAACAGGCATAGTCAAGTTATGCTCTGGGGAAAATACCGAAAATTTGCTTTTTCGGTATTTTTTGATATAATTAGAGGTAGGCCCGAGTGGTGAAATTGGTATACACGTATGCCTTAGGAGCATATATCGAAAGATGTGCAGGTTCAAGTCCTGTCTCGGGCACCAAAATTTGTTATTAAAATCGCCTAGTTAGGCGTTTTTTCTTGTTCGCTCGATCAATAATCGCGCTTCACAAGAAGAAAACACCTACCTAGGACGATTTTATTTAACAAATTTCCGTTATTTTATCTTTTACAATCTGTAGAGTTTGATTCTAAATGGAATTCTGTACAGTAATCGCGCTTCGGCAAGAGAAAATACTGCCTTGGCAGCTTTTATTCTCAAATAAACCGTTAGATGCACTTCGCATGAAGAAAAGACCAAGTCTTACAGCTTTTAATTCTAAATGGAACTCTATGAAGTAATCGCGCTTCACAAGAAGAAAACACCTACCTAGGGCGACTATTTAACTTTTTGTACCTCCGTAAAAGGGCCAGTCTAAAGATAGTGAATTACTTATGGTTTTCATGTTATAATAACGGTAATGGTAAATAAGAAAAATCAAAGCAGCTTTAAGACCGGGAAGAAGTCGAGGAGAGCTAGGCAGGCACATAGGGTGAGTTTTGGGGAGGTCTATCAGGAATATTTAGACGGGACGATTAGCCTTAATCTTGCGCAGAAAATTGGGATATTTTTCCTGATTGTGGTACTGGCTGGGATGGTGGGGTGGTTTTATGAAGTTTTCATTAATTTAGTGGCGCATCACGAATTCTACATGAAAGGTGGGAATTTCTTGCCGTGGATGAATATCTACGCAATTGGTGCCATAGCTGTGATTGCCACAACTTACAGAGTAAGGAAATACCCTTGGGCAGTTTTCTTAATTGCAGCTATCGTAACTGGCATCGTAGAGCTGATCGCTGGCTGGGCAGTTTATGAAATTTGGCCTGGTACGAGATACTGGGACTACACCGATGTGTGGTGGGGATTTGGTAATATTAACGGTTTCGTCTGCCCGATGAGCGTACTGGCTTTTGGGCTGGGGTCGCTGGTATTAATGTATGCACTGGTGCCGTTTATCTTGTGGTTAGCAGAACACATCAATAGGAAGACTTTTGTAGTGGTAGCGTCGATTCTCTTCGCTTTAATAATGACGGACGAACTAACGAACCTCACGCTGAAATGCTTGGACGAGCCGACAGCTATGGATTTCTATCGTTCATGTGGGCTAAAATATCGTGGATAAAATTAAAATTTAGACTTTACAAGCCACAAAATGGCATGATATAATCATAAGCAGGATGGGAGTAAGATGGGAAAAATAGCGAGGTATCTGAATCAATTGACGGTAGGCAATGTATTTGATGCACCAGAAATTCTCGAGGCTTATGCGACTGATATGTCGGCCGTAAGAGTGAAGCCTAAGTTGGTTGCTCTGCCAGAATCTACCGAAGATTTGCGCAGATTAATGCGTTTTTGCTATCAGCTCGCTACGAAAGGCGTGAGGCTCCCGGTTGCCATTAGAGGTTCTGGATTAGATGAGACTGGTGCCGATCTTACTAATGGACTTGTGATTTCTACAGAGAAACTCAATCGCCTGCTTGAATCCGATCGCCGTGAACGCTTAGTTAGGGTGCAGGCCGGCATCACATTGAAAGAGCTAAATACTGCGCTTTCTGTGAATGGCCTCACTATCCCGATTGACGGCCACGAGATGGAAACAATTGGTGGACTGATTTCCAACTGTCCAAGTGATGATTATGCTGGCAAATACGGTGGCATTATGAATTACGTAGATAGGGTAGAGGTAGTGCTATCTAATGGTGATGTGCTCCAGACCGGTAAAATGCCTCTCCATAGCGCAGCTCGTAAAGGTCGCCAGAGGAGCCTTGAGAATACTATTTATAATAAACTACCGAAGATCATTAGCTCTAACAGTGAATTAGTGAAAAATATTTTAGAAACCGGCACCAGCTCAGCTGGGTACCCAACAATCGCTCATGTGGTGCGTGGCAGAAATATCGATTTACTACCGATTTTCTTCGGTGCACAGGGGACGCTGGGAGTGATTTCTGAAGTGATTTTACATGCTGTACCTATCAAGAAGAAACCACGTCGTGTGGTGGCTACCTTTACCGATTACGACGTCGCGAAGAAGTTCCTCGATCTTGCTAATTCTCTGAAGCCACGCGAACTAAATATCTACGATATTGAGATTATCAAGACTGCCGAGGAGACAGGTAAGAGGCTCAGTGAAATTACGCGTAAGATGGACAGTGGTTTTGTGGTTTTTGCAAAATTTGACGACAAGAGTAATAGTTGTATTAGGAAGATTTCCAGCATCCGGAGCGTTTTGCCGAAGAATACTCAGCTTATTATTGATTCTCCGAAGACTGAAGCATCGATTAATGAGTTCGAGAACTCACTTGCGAGCTTCATTGGTCAGGTACATTCTGGAGAACGCGTGCCACTACTGACAGATTTCTATCTACCTGCACAGAATTTGAAGAATTTTCTCGTGGATATGGAGCTTTTGGAGCAGAATTTGAAATTAGATTTAGCACTGTATGGCTCATATTCGGCGTCTAATTATAGCCTCAGGCCGAAGTTTAAGCTAGAGGATCCTGATTTTAATAAAAAAGCTCTTGCTTTCTTAAGGATTGGCAATTATATTATCGAGAGGCAAGGTGGATCGCTTGCTGGTGGCACGCCAGAAGGGTGCGTGAAGGCGCTCGTCACCAATGATTCCCTGAGCGAGAATGAGAAGAAGATGTATCTTATGGTTAAGCAAGTTTTTGATAAATATAATTTACTTAATCCTAACATCAAGCTTGGCGCTAATGCACGCTTTACTGTAACACATTTTCGGACTACCAGTTCACCAAAGATTGTGTTATAATACTTATCAAATATAGGAGTTATTATGAAGACTAAGTTCAAGAAGCTTTCTGATTCACGCGTAGAAATTACCGTGACTCTTGATGCGAAAGATTTACAGGAGGCCAGCAAGAAGGCCCTCGAGAAACTATCTAAAGATGTACGTGTGGAAGGTTTTCGTAAGGGTAAGGTCCCAGCAGAAGTTGCTAAGAAATTCATCCCAGAGAATGATCTCAATGCCGAGACGATTGACTTCGCTGTACGTTCTACTGTAATTGAAGCATTCAAAGAAAATGAGAAGTCGCCACTGGCACTACCAAATGTTAATGTTACGAAGTATGTACCAGGTGAATCTGCAGAGTACACTGCGACTGCTGACATTATTCCAGAGGTAGAGCTCGGCGATTATAAGAAACTTGGCGTCAAGAAGGAAGAAGTTAAAGTATCCGAGAAGGATATTAAGGGTGTACTTGATAATATTCGTAATTCTTTCTCCGAGAAGAAGCCAGTCAAGCGCGAGACTAAGCTTACTGACGAAGTAATTATTGACTTCGTAGGGAAGAAAGATGGCGAGGCATTTGCTGGTGGCTCAGCTAAGGACTATCACCTAGTGCTTGGTTCGGGTAGTTTTATTCCTGGATTCGAGGACGGGATTGTCGGTCATGAGCCAGGCGATAAGTTCGACTTGAACTTAACTTTCCCGAAGGATTATGGAGTGAAAGATCTAGCTGGCGCTAAGACTGTTTTCGAGGTACTACTTAAGCAGATTAACGAAGTGACTTTGCCTAAAGTCGATGATGAACTCGCTAAGAAATGTGGTCCGTTCAAGACTGTAGATGAGTTAAAGGACGATATTAAGAAGAATTTAACTTCACAGGGCGAATATAGGCTAGAAGAGAAATATAAAGACGACTTAATTAAGGCTCTCGTCAAGAAGTCTAAGGTACCTGCACCAGAGATTCTAATTGATGATCAGGTAAGGGCAATTCGTGATGATGTTACCAGGAACGCTGCTTCACAGGGAATGAGTTTCGATGAATACATCGAGAGAGCTGGCGAGACAACCGAATCCTGGGAGAAGGAAGCTCGCAAGGCGGCTGAGAGTCGCGTGAAGGCATCACTCGCCCTTCAGACTCTTGCTGTGAAGGAGAAAATCACCGTTTCTGATGAAGCAGTAGCTGCTAAGATTGCTGAGCTACGCGATGTATATAAGAAGTCTCCAGAAGCCATCAAGGGCCTCAAAGATCCAAATGTGAAGATGGATATCAAGAATCGTATGATTATTGAAGAAACCCTGAACTATCTTGTAAAAGTTAACAAATAGTGATATAATAGTATAAAGAGTTTCATTCTCGCTTACTATTGCTGTACTTAAAGTAAGCGAGCCAATAATAATATCTAATATAGGAAAAGTTGAATGCCAACTATTAATCAGTTGATTCGCAAGCCTCGCAAGAAGGCTGCAAAAAAGTCGAAATCACCAGCACTTGGTTCTATCATCAACACTTTGAAGACTAAGCGCTACGAGAAAGCTTCACCATTGAAGCGTGGAGTATGTATTAAGGTTACTACTAAGACACCTAAGAAGCCTAACTCAGCTATGCGTAAGGTAGCTCGTGTGCGCCTCACTAATGGCCAGGAAGTCTGGGCATACATTGGTGGCGAAGGTCACAATCTTCAGGAGCACGCAGTGGTACTAGTACGTGGTGGTCGTGTACCAGATCTTCCAGGTGTGCGCTATCATATCGTACGTGGTGCACTCGATCTTCAGGGTGTACAAGGTCGCAAGCAAGGTCGTTCCAAGTATGGTGCGAAGAAGGAGGATAAGTAATTATGCCACGTAAAACTACTAAATCTCTCGAACGTAAAGTTTCTCCTGATCGCAAGTACCAGTCTATGCTTGTACAGAGACTCATTAACAAATCTATGCTCGATGGCAAGAAACAGGCTGCTGAGCGTGCTGTATATACAGCAATTGAAGGCGCAGCTAAGAAGTTGGATTCCGAGAACCCAGTAGAGGTGCTCGAGAAAGCTATCGCTAATGTATCACCAGATTTCGAAGTGAAGTCACGTCGTGTAGGTGGTGCTAATTACCAGATTCCATTCCCAATTTCTGGTCACAGACAGTTGCACTTTGCCTTCTCATGGCTAGTACAGTCTGCTCGTGCTCGCAGTGGCATGCCATATGCTAAGCGTCTCGAGCTTGAGATTGTAGATGCTTATAATGAGACTGGTGCTGCCTTCAAGAAGAAGGAAGATTGCCACCGTATGGCAGAAGCTAACCGTGCATTTGCACACTTTGCGAGATAACTAGAGTGGACTTTTCTTAATAAGAAAAGTCCAGCAAAAGAATTATAGTATGAAAATTGAAATGGAAGTCAATTCCACTAAGTGAACTTTTCTTAATAAGAAAAGTTCAGCAAAAGAAGCTTTGGACTTCTTTCCGGAGGAAAGGAAGTCCAGCAAGAAAGGCTGGCAAGGAAAATAAATCAGGCACATGTCCTGATTTATTTTCTGTTTATGTCCATAAAATTCTCTTAGAATTTTATGGGGCGTATCTTTTCAGCGAATTTTCTCCAGGAAGAAAAAATTATATGATGAAAAATGAAACGAAAGTGAATTCCGTTTCATTTTTTGTTTTGATATTTTTTATTATGGTTGTGCTATAATTATTATTAATATGAAGGTAATACATAACTCTCTCAAATCTTGGTCTCCT
>JAZQJM010000015.1:0-3248 GCA_045541635.1 Candidatus Nanosyncoccus sp. | reverse complement strand
TTTAATATAAGAAAGGCGAGAAGTTATGATTCGGAAGAGATTCAATATTTCTTTAAGAGTCGTAATTAGACTCTTGTCAAAAACAATTACTATCACTATTGAATAGTGATAGTAATATTCCAACAAATTAGCTGAGTTACTAGAGCTCAGCTCTTGGTATCATATTAACACAAGTGGGCTAGAAAGTCTATACACATTCCAGATAGATGGCTCTACTACAGTATTTTGTGAATACCTCCTGGATGGAATAATTTTCTCATGAATTACGTAACAGTGTTTTCATACACTGCTCATGCTTGCGTAGTGATGTAAATATCGCTATAATTGAAAATGAAAATTATTTTCAAAATGGGGAGTTGGATAAATATGAGAGGCACATATAAAACCAAGCAGAAAGAACTAATCCTAGATATCATCGCTAAGCAAGGGAAAGATTTTACCATTAAGGAACTTTATAATGATGTGATTAGGGAAGATGATACGATAGGGCAGACTACTATATATAGGATGATTAATCTGCTGGCTAGTGATGGCGTGCTGATTAAGATTGCTGGGCAAGATGATATAGTACGATATCATTTGACAGAAGATTGCAAGAAGAGTGGCCACTGCTTACTCAAGTGTACTGTCTGTGGAAATTTAATACATGCTGATTGTAAAAAACTTAATTCTCTGGAAAAACATTTTATGTGTGAACACAATTTTGCGATTAGCAGCGATGATGTAGTCATATACGGAATCTGCGCGAACTGCAGAGGCAACTAAGATGAAAGATGTCATAAAGAAGATAATATATTTATCGATAGTAGTAATCCTCCTCGTGGGAGCAGTGATTTTCATAATCAGTCGCATGGGAAGTAGTAATGATGATATAAAGATATTAACTTCTAATTATATAGGATATGATTTTGCGAGGGCTATTACTGGGGATGGGGAGTCGGTAGAGATGCTAATGAAGCCAGGTAGCGACATTCATAGCTACGAGCCTACACCAGAGGACATAATCAAGCTACAAAATACTGAACTATTTATTTATATAGGTGGCGAGTCTGAAGAATGGGTAGAGAATCTACTAGAGAATAATGAAGTACCAGCAGAGAAGACATTAAGGTTAATGGATTTTGTAGACCTATTAGATGAAGAGATAGCGAAAGGAATGGAGTCGCCAAATGGGGAGAGTGAAGAAAGTGAATACGATGAACATATCTGGACTAGCCCTGTCAATGCAATAAAAATGATGGAAGCTATCAGCGGAAAACTGCAAGAGCTTCATCCCGAGCAGGCCACCAGGTATATAAATAATAGCAATGATTACATTGATAAAATTAATCAGGCCGATAGGGAGATTAGGGGGATTGTAAATAATTCATCTTCAAGAGAGCTAGTGTTCGGAGACCGTTTTCCTTTTCTATATTTCGTGAGAGAATATGGACTAAAATATTACGCAGCTTTTCCAGGATGCTCCGAACAGACAGAAGCAAGTAGTAAGACTTTGGCTTTCTTAATCGATAAAATAAAAGAAGATAACATTAAAGTAATACTAAAGATAGAATTAACTCCAGACAAAATAGCACAGGCGCTCGCAAGCGAGACGGGTGCAAAAATCATGACACTTAGTGCTGCTCATAATATATCTGAAGAAGATTATAATAATGGCGTAACTTATGTAGATATATTGAATCGTAATATTGAAGTATTGAGAGAAGCCCTGTAGATGATAATTAAAGTAGAAAATCTGACAGTTAAATACGAATGTAGTACGATTATAAAATCGGCTAGTTTTGAAGTGGTGGAGGGAGATTTCGTCTGTGTGGTAGGAGCAAATGGAGCTGGCAAAAGTACGCTTATTAAGACGATACTTGGACTCATTAAGCCAACTCACGGCAAGATTACTTTTGGCAGTGGACTAAAGGCGACCGATGTAGGAGTACTGCCACAGGATAATAACATCGCGAGAGATTTCCCGGCGACGGTGTGGGAGATAGTGTTATCTGGGACACTAAATCGTATGGGGGTAAGATGGTCCTACCGTGACTCCGAAAGGGCACTTGCGCAGGAAGCGCTCAGTAAATTAAATATTATAAAGCTTAAGAACAAAAGTTTCTCTGATCTATCTGGTGGGGAAAGACAGAAAGTGCTACTCGCGAGAGCGCTAGCTGCATCATCTAAATTGTTAATCCTTGATGAGCCCTCCAATAATCTGGATTATAAATCGCGAAAAGAATTCTACCAGATACTAACAAAACTTAATCAAGCTGGGCTAACTATTATAATGATTACACATGATCTGGATACGGAAGATTTGATTGGTAATAAGGTATTGTCCATTAATAATTCGGAAGTATGCATGAATACAACAACTAAATATCTGGAGAGCTATCGATGAATCTTGTGGAAATTTTCTCTTATGGGTTTATGCAGCGAGCATTGATTACTGGTGTAATGATTTCAGCCTGCGCCGCATTAGTAGGGGTACCTTTAGTGCTTCGCAAGAATTCAATGATTGGAGATGGATTATCTCATGCAGCATTTGGAAGTTTCGCTGTGGCCATTGCCCTAGGGCTCACTCCGTTATGGTTTGCAATTCCGGTTGTAATATTATCATCTTTTCTCACTATGAGACTTAGTGCAAAATATAGTGACTCTGCCGTAGCATTACTCTCAGCTATTAGCCTTGCGATTGGAACAATCGCGATATCGGTATCTAGTGGAGCTAATATAGACTTAAATGGATATCTATTTGGAAGTATATTGTCGGTGGGATGGAATGATATGTGTCTGAGTATTGGACTCTTCGTGATTGTAGCCATTATTTATTCTGTGCTATATAATAAAATCTTCGCTGTGTCATTTGATGAAAATTTCGCGAGATCTATCGGAATAAAAACTAATATATATAATATGGTGTTTTCTATAATTTGCTCTGTAGTGGTGGTAGTAGGGATGAGGTTACTGGGTGCATTACTGATATCTAGCTTAATCATTTTTCCAACAGTAATTGCGATGAATATCAATAAATCATTTAAGGGAGTAATTATTTCTTCGGTTATAATATCAGTAATTAATTTCATATTAGGATTAATATTATCGTATGTAGCAACTCTGCCTACTGGCGCCACGGTGGTAATGGTAAATTTCTTAGTAATGATAGTTGTGATGGTAGGGAAGAAAGTATTGAGCAAAAGATAGAAAATACTAGAGCAAGCTCTAGATTTTTTATTATAGAGTGAGAGGATTAGACTTTTGCT
>JAZQJM010000014.1:0-28259 GCA_045541635.1 Candidatus Nanosyncoccus sp. | reverse complement strand
ACGCATATTTTCTGTCATGGCAATGTCTTCTAAAAATGAGCAAGCTCATTTTTATTCAGAATTACCATGACAGAAAAATAAGCCCTACGGGCTTATTTTTTGTATTATCTTTCCCCTAAATTACTCTCGATGGTGGGGAATACAGGGCTTGAACCTGTGACCTTACGAATGTGAATCGTACGCTCTAGCCAGCTGAGCTAATTCCCCAAACATATGTTATAATTGTATCATGGATATTGAAAAATATAAAGGTGAATTATCTGAAATTGAAGATTTCTTAGCCACACCAGATGCTTACGCAGCGCCTGATTTTGCTGTAAAAGCCAAACGAGCAACGGTACTGCGTGAAATCGTGGAACTAGATACTAAGATAGCGCAGCTAAATGATAATCTGAAGGAAGCTGAGGAACTAGTGAATGATCCAGAGCTGGGTGAGATTGCGAAGGAAGATATTGTTAATCTAAAGGCTGAGATAGAAGAATCTTCAGCGAGGCTTGAAGAACTTTTGATTCCGAAGAATCCAGAAGATGATAAGCCGGCGATTCTTGAGATACGGGCTGGTGCTGGTGGTGACGAGGCGAGTCTATTTGCTCATGAGCTTTTCCGAATGTATCAGAAATATGCCGAGGCCCATGGACTGAAGATGGAGCTAATGTCCGAGAACCAGAATGAGGCTGGTGGGATGAAAGAAGTGATTTTTAAGCTATCTGGCGATAATGCTTATGGCCAGTTGAAGTTCGAAGGTGGTGTACATCGTGTACAGCGTGTACCAGTGACGGAATCACAGGGGCGTATCCATACTTCTACGGCAACCGTAGCAGTACTGCCTGAGGCACAGGAGGAAGACCTCGAGATTAATCCGGACGATCTGAGAATTGATATTTATCGTTCGGGTGGTCATGGTGGACAAGGCGTGAACACGACCGACTCTGCCGTAAGAATCACACATCTTCCGACTGGAATCGTGGTGGCGATGCAAGATGAACGCAGTCAGCAGCAGAACCGAGTGAAGGCGATGAATATTTTGCGCTCAAGGCTACTCGAGAAGAAGAAGGAAGAAGAAATGAAAAATGCCTCTGAAGCGCGCAAGTCCCTCATTGGTACAGGGGATAGAAGCGAGAAGATCAGGACATATAATTTTCCTCAGGATAGAATCACCGATCACCGTATTCATTATTCTAGAAGCAATATTCCGGCTGCGATGGATGGTGATATTGATGATATTATCCACGAGCTCGTGAAGAATGAGCGTGAGCTATCTAAGCAAGAATAAAAGACAAAATAGACAAATGTCTCATTTGATATTTTACTGTATATTATATGTATGGATTTAGACGATAATATGAAAATAGACAAATGTCCCATTGCTTATAAACGAGGCTATCAGGACTTCTATGGGCGTGATTTTCTGGTGACGTCTGATGTCTTAATCCCTCGACCAGAAACGGAACAGCTGATAGACTTGGTACTGAAAATGACAGGAAAACCATATTTGCCAGGTGTGAAACCTACGGATAGTGTGCTGCCAAGTAATCCTTCGATTCTCGATGTAGGGACAGGGTCTGGATGTATCGCGATTACTCTTAAATTACAGATACCAGAGGCCGATGTAAGCGCCTGTGATTTTTCCGATGAGGCTTTAGATATCGCGCGAGCAAATGCTCGGAAATTGGGCGCTAGAGTAGACTTCTATAAATCAGATTTACTTAAATCTATGCGAGGTGTGCCTGACATAATCGTGGCAAATTTGCCATATGTAGACGAATCTTGGGAGTGGCTCGATAAGGAAGCGCTCGGATATGAGCCGAAAATGGCACTTTATGCCAAAGATGGTGGATGTGAAGTAATTATGAGGTTAATTGTACAGGCCATGGAGAGGAATATCAAATTCTTGGTGTTAGAATCAGATCCATCGCAGCATGACAGGATTTTTAATTTTGCTTCTAATTATCATTATCAACTGATAGAGACAATTGGGTATATACAGAGATTTGAGCTAGTATTGTAAAAAATACATTTTTAACATAAAAGTCTTGTAATACTATATTTAGTGGTGTATTATATTATTAAGACGCTAGATGTAGTGTTGCCGTCGGGGCTTGAGCCAAATAGCATTACCACATGGTGAGAGTCAACATTAGCTATGCAGTCTATTATGCAAGTATTACAATTATTATTATAGTTAATTAAGACTGCTTGGTGACACTTAGGTCATACAATTAATTAGTCAGGACATATTTTAAGGAGGTAAGTCATATGTTCAAGAAAATCCGTAAAAGGGATGGGAAAATTGTCAACTTTAATCCAGATAAGATTGTGGAGGCTATTTCGAAGGCTGGACTAGAGACGGAAGAGTACAAGGGCGATCGCGCCAAGGCGCTTGCCGATAAAGTGCTTAAACGCCTCGATGAGACAGTGAAGACTCGTACGCCAAGTGTAGAGCAGATTCAGGATGTCGTAGAAGAGGTCTTGATGGAATCTTCGTTCAAGAAGACGGCGCGCGAGTATATTAGATTTCGTCAGGAACGCTCAAGAGTGCGCGAAGCTAAATCTGATCTCATGAATATCTATCGGACGATTTCTCATGCTGATGCTTCGGAAGATTCCGACGTAAAACGCTCGAATGCCAACGTTGATGGCAACTCAGCCATGGGTAAGATGCTACAGTTTGGCGCTGAGGGCGCGAAGGTTTTTGCGAAGACTTTGCTACTTCGTCCCGACATTGCTGCAGCACATGATAATGGCGATATTCATATTCACGACCTCGACTTCTATGCGACTGGCACTCTGACTTGTTGCCAGAGCGACCCTTTTAAATTATTTGAAAACGGTGGATTTAACACTGGGCATGGACACCTCAGGACACCTAATTCGATCGGCTCTTATGGGGCGCTGGCTGCAATTTTGCTGCAAGCTAATCAGAATGAGCAGCATGGTGGGCAATCGATTCCTAATTTCGACTATGCAATGGCACCAGGGGTGAATAAGTCTTTCAGGAAAGCCTTGAAGCGCAATCTGGCTAAGTATAATAAATTCGCTGGTAAGAAATTGAGTCTCGAGGTAGATGATGACATTGAATATGGTGACGACGATAAGCTAAAGAAAGCCAAGTGGCCAAAAGAAGTCATTGAAGCTTCGAGCGAAGACGTGGAGCGTGAGACTTTGCAGGCAATGGAAGGATTTGTGCACAATCTTAATACAATGCATTCTAGGGCCGGGGCACAGGTGCCATTTACTTCAATTAATTTTGGTACTGACACTACTCCAGCTGGACGCTTAGTATCGAAATACTTGCTCGAAGCTACTGAGAATGGCCTCGGTAAGGGTGAGACGCCGATTTTCCCAATTTCAATTTTCAAGGTGAAAGAGGGGATAAACTACAATCCAGAAGATCCTAACTATGATTTATTTAAGAAGTCAATGGAAGTTTCGGCTAAGAGACTGTTCCCGAATTTCTGTTTCATTGATGCACCTTATAATCTTAAGTATTACAAGAAAGGCGATTATCGAACAGAAATTGCAACGATGGGCTGTAGGACACGTGTGTTCGCTTCGATTTTCCCAGAATCTGATGGAATCGTAACTGGGCGTGGTAATCTATCATTTACCACTATTAATCTAGTCAGAATCGGCATCAAGCACGGCATTTGCCTAGGCGAGCGCAAAGAAGCCGACTGGGACGGATTCTATAAGGAATTAGACGAGAAATTGGACCTCGTAAAGGACGAGTTACTCGAGAGGTTCGAATTTCAAGCTAATCAGCATGTACGTAATTTCCCATTCCTGATGGGGCAGGGCAACTGGTTCGGCTCAGAAAAGTTGGGCTGGAATGATACTCTGCGCGACGTAATTAAGCATGGTACGCTTTCGATAGGCTTCATTGGGCTGGCTGAGACACTGGTCGCAATGGTCGGCAAGCATCATGCTGAAGACGCTGACGCAAGAGAGCTAGGGCTAGATATTATCACTCACATGCGTGAGAAATGTGATTCATACACGAAGAAGTATAAACTCAATTTCTCACTACTTGCTACTCCAGCTGAAGGGATCGCTGGACGCTTCACGAAGATTGATAGGAAAGAATTTGGCGTAATCCCAGGTGTAACTGATAGAGATTTCTATACTAATTCGTTCCATGTGCCTGTATATTATCCGATTAGCGCATTCGAGAAAATCGATATCGAAGCGCCATATCATAACCTCTGTAATGCTGGACATATTACCTATATCGAGCTGGATGGCGACCCTTCACAGAATTTGCCAGCTTTCGAGTCAGTGATTCGCAAAATGCACGATGCTGGGATTGGATATGGCTCGGTGAATCACCCAGTGGATCGCGATCCTGTCTGTGGTTTCTCTGGAATCATAAAAGGCGAACGCTGTCCACACTGTGGTAGGCTGGAGGGCGAAGTGCCATTTGAGAAAGTTTGTAACTGCGCAAAAGGCGAATAATGACAGTAGATTATCACGCGATCGCTATTAAGAATATCCGTGAGGCCGTGCAGCCGGATGATGGATTCATTCGGCTATCTGGCCCACTTGAGCACGACAACATAGTAAATGGTGACGGGCTCCGAGCAGTGGTCTGGACACAAGGCTGTCCAAATCACTGTAAGGGATGTCAAAATCCCGAGACTTGGGACTTCGCTGGAGGGTTTTTAACAGAGGTAGACGAAATAAAGGAGCGCCTGGCAAAGTTCCGAGGACAGACAGGACTAACTTTCTGTGGAGGGGAGCCTTTCGTGCAGCCGAGAGCATGTAAAGAGATTGCTGATTACGTCAGGAAAGAACTAGGATGGGACGTCTGGAGCTTCTCAGGATTTACATATGAGCAGATTAAGGAAGCTGGTGGGGAAGCATGGGAATTTCTAAAGTCGCTTGATGCTCTGATTGATGGGCCGTTCATACTGAGCCAGAAGGACCTCAGTCTTAGATTTCGTGGCTCGAAGAATCAGAGACTACTTAGGTTGAAAGTCGGTACAGGTGAAATTTTAAGCATAGAATAAGGAGGGTGATTGAGCACTTTTTATGTTTCTCCGATGGCTCAGACAATGAAGCTTGAGGCTGGCAAAATTTATCGAGGATACATATCTGTATCTAATCCTCGTGAGTCGGAATCGGACTTCTATTATCAGGCTAACGTGGGTCCCTACTCGGTAGTAGATTCCGATTATACGGTAGATTTTGATACTATGGATGAATCGTCAGAAATCGTTAATTGGATACAGATCGAGAACCCCACTGGCGTAGTGAAGCCAAACGAATCCAAGAAGATTTATTTCAATATCGTGGTGCCAGATACGGCTGCTGCTCATGGCGAATACGCCGTAATTAACGTGGGGGCAGACCCCAATTATGCATCGATGAATAGTACTGGGATACTGGATAGTTTCGAGATGGCCAGTGTAATCTTCGCCGAGGTAGAGGGTGAGATGAGGCACGAAGGCGAAGTCTCCGATGTATCAATCGGTGGATTTAGTACAGGTGGACGCGTAACGTCTCGGTTGGAATTTACCAATAGTGGCGATGTGCATGAGACAGCCACCGTTAAGGACATAATACGCAATACCATTTCTGGCGAAGAAATTATAGTAAATGGTGATGAAGGCGAGATATATAGCGAAATTATCATGCCAGGAACGACTAGGGTGCTAACACGTGAGCTTGGTGGCATGAGTGGGCTAGGCATTTATAATGTGACGGAAGAGGTAAAATATATGGGCGAGACTTCTTCCTATGAGCAGACTGTAATTGTCTGTCCGATATGGTTCATCGTACTGGTGTTGATTACTATGATTACTCTGATAGGAACGATAATTGCGATCGTTAGAAAAAGGTTGCGTTTTTCAAAATCTGATGTATAATGGTAAACATAAGCGAATTGTAACAATATGAAAAAAGAAATTATAACTTATCTACCAATAGGAATATTAACTGGTGTCACAATGGTATCGGGTGCTATTCTTTCCGGTTCCAGTGCTGGCGCTGTAGTAAATGCTACGTGCACTACCGACAGTACGACTGGCAGAAGGACTTGCACCAATGCTAATACTGCTAGTGTTACAGTAGGTAGTGCCTGTGGCTACACTAATGCGACCAGCACTAATACTATTAATCTCGAATCAGATGCTGGTTTAATAGTTACCACTGAGAGTGATAACACCAAGCCTAGCATGACTATTTCATGCAATGATGCTGGTGGGTTCAAGATATACGCGGTAGGCAATTCTCCAGCCACGGCTGGTGGTGAGGCTACACTGGGGCAGACTCACTTAATCAGCGCTTCTGGCAGTATTAATACTGGTACGGGTACGAGTGGCCTGACTTCTGCTTGGGCCTATAAGGTGACTAGTGCGACCTCCAATAGTACAGTAACTAATCACAATGGTAACGCTTACGCTGAGATTCCTAGTGAATATTCGAAGATTGTATCAGTAGCTGGGCTTAATGACGAGGCTGCTACTGCTACGGTTAGAACTGATTATCGGATTTATCTATCACCAATTCAGGCTGCTGATACTTACGTAGGTGGTGTAGTCTACAAACTAGTCCATCCGACTACAGCAGCAGACCCTTCAATTAACGACTAATTATAATTCGCTTAGAATCCTCCAGCAATGCTGGAGGATTTTTGTGATAAAATATAGATAAGATGGTGTATTTGGACTATGCTGCGACAATGCCGATTTTGCCAGAAGTAATTGAAGCGATGGGGGAGGCCGAGAAGATGTTTTACGGTAACGCTTCGGCACTTCATACTCCTGGTCATTTGGCGCTTAATCAAATTGAGGAGACAAGGAAGCTTTTCGCTGAGACGATTGGAGCAGAGAAGAGCGAGATTGTCTTCACTTCGGGGGCAACCGAATCTAATAATACCGTGATTCACACTTTTGCTGGATGCGAGATTGAGACGTCGCCTTTAGAACATCATTCATTAATTGAGCCGGCCAGACTAATGCGTGGCAAACGTAGACCGAAGCTATATTCGTACATGTATGCTAACAATGAGACGGGGGAAATATTGAGTTTTCCTAAAATTACAGAGGTGGAGGAGGAAGCAAGCGCTGAAGATTTTGCCGAAATGATGGAGGCCAAAGATGATTGGGGACATCCACTCGTCACAGACAAGAGGAGTTATTATAAGCATTCCGATTTAACGCAAGTACTGGGTAAGGTGCCAATTAATGTACATAAGATGGGCCTAGATTACGCGACTTTTTCGGCGCATAAAATTGGTGGTCCAGTGGGAGTAGGGATACTCTATGTGAAGAAAGGTGTACCGTTTCGGCCGTTACTAATTGGCGGCAATCAAGAGGGCAAACGTCGGGGCGGTACGTATAATACAGTTGGGATTATTGGACTTAGGAAAGCACTCGAAGTAATGCGCAGTCGCAAAACTTGGGAACAATACGACACTAAGGTACGCTCCCTTAGAGATGAGCTAGCTAGGAGGATTATTGAGCAAATCCCTGGTAGCAGCTTAAATACTGATACTAGACCAGGCAAATCCCTACCAAATATTCTAAATGTATCTTTCCATGCAGCAGAGGGGGAGTCGATACAATTGTACCTAGACGCTGAGGGAATAATTGTCTCAACTGGCTCTGCTTGTGCTGCTGGCGATATTAAGCCGTCACATGTGCTAATGGCGAAGACTGGTGATGCTGAGATTGCCCATTCGTCGGTGAGATTTTCGCTTAGTCCTGACAATACAGTTAATGATATAGATAGAGTCATGCAGGTACTGCCTGGTATCATAGAGAGGCTTCAGGGGATTAGCACGATTAAATAAGTGTTTGCTTATATAGATGGTTTTGGTGGTATAATGGTTATATGCAAGAAAACCAAGATTGGGTGTATTCTGATATAGTGAAAGATCATTTCCTGAATCCACGTAATTTTCTGATGGGAGATGAGAGTAAGTTCGAATATGATGCTGTGGGGCTGGTAGGTAATCCAATCTGTGGCGATCAGATGAAGATGTATATTAAAGTAGATAAAGATACGGATACGATTTCGGATATCGCCTGGAAGACTTATGGGTGCGCTTCAGCGATTGCCTCGACTTCGGCACTTTCGGAGATCGCAAAGGGTAAGACACTGGACGAAGCGTTACAGATAACGGCAAAAGATATCGATGACTATCTTGGTAATTTGCCTAAGCATAAATTTCATTGTTCGATACTGGGCCATGATGCCCTGAGAGACGCAATAGATAAATATAGGAGCAAAGCGTGAAGATAGCAGTACTTGGAGCTGGAGCCTTCGGGACAGCGCTCGGCGCAATTTTGGCCGATCATGGCTATGATATTGATTATTACGATTCGAAAGTAGAGAAGGAAAGGTTATCTGACGTACTTCGTAATGTGAAGTATATTTTCCTGGTAGTACCTTCGGCTGCTGCGCCATATCTATTGCCACACTTGCCGAAGGATATTCCTCTTGTGATAGCAACAAAAGGTTTTCTTAATCTGGAGAATTTTCGGGAATTTAAAGATTATATGGTGGTATCTGGGCCAGGCTTTGCTTGCGATATTAAGGAGCACAAGCAGACTAAGCTAACTGCTACAGACAAGAGAATTTTCGAGCTACTAGGTACACCGTATCTTGATTTTGACTATACCGATGATGAGCTTGGCGTACTGATGTGTGGAGCGCTCAAGAATGTCTATGCGATCTATGCTGGACTACTCGGGCTGAAGGTTGGCACGAAGCTACATGAGCAGTTCTTGTCAGAGGTAGCCGATGAGATGCGAGAGATTTTGAAAGAAAATGGCGCCTCAGCAAGAACGGTAGACCTAGTATGTGGCGTAGGGGATTTGAGGCTCACCTGTAACTACCCATCTCGTAATTTTGAGTTCGGTGATAGGTTGAAAGATAATCCTAAGTACCAGCCAGAGAAGACGGTAGAGGGCGTAAGTGCGCTGAAGAAGATTAAGCGTGGCGAAATAAAAGTACCCGAGACGGCAGTCAAGCTAAGAGAACTAATGAAAATCAGTAATAATTGGGCCTAAACAGAGGTAGTCGGAAGAAACTTCAGCGCCCTAAAGGAGCGAAATGGGATTAAATGCAAACCAAAAAGCAGCAGTAGAATATCTAGATGGTCCATTACTAGTTCTAGCTGGGCCAGGGACTGGCAAGACGCAACTATTGTCAGAGAAAGTGGCGTATATTTTACAAAATACCGATACGAATCCTGAAAATATTCTATGTTTAACTTTCACCGATACTGGTGCATATAATATGCGTGAACGCCTGAGGACAATTGTCGGTAAGGCTGCGATGAAAGTGAATATTGGGACTTATCATGCTTTTGGTTCGGAAATTTTAGCTCAATATAAGAATTATACGGATCAGTATAATAGGGTGCTCGATGCTTCGATCGATGAAGTGACTCAATATAAGATTATACAATCTATACAGAGCGAGCTACCAGCTACGGATATCTTACGTGGAGATAAGGTGAAGGATATTATCAGCGTAATATCTGAAGCGAAGTCGGCACAGCTATCGGCTGACGACCTAGAAGCGATCGCTAGACAGAATATCGCCGATTCGGAAGTATTAAGCGAGGCAATAGCCCCACTTCTCGCTAACGTAGTGCTAAGAGATTACAAGACTTCGCATGACGAGGCATATCGGCCGATTTTCGAACTGCTGAAGCAATATGTAGAAAATGCTCAATATATAGATCTTGGCCCAGATAGCGAAGCTACAGTGGAGAGGACCATATGTGGCATTGCCAGGTCACTTCAGGCTGCAATCGACGCTGCAGAGCTCGACGGGAAAATTAAGCCTCTATCCGACTGGAAGGATGAATATTTTGAAAAAGATGGCAAAGGCGCGTATCGCTTACGTGATAGGATCGCTAATAAGAAGCTACTTAGCGTAGCTAATGTCATGAATAAGTATCAGGATTATTTGCTTGAAAATGATTTGTTTGATTTTGACGACATGATTGAAGAGGCAGTAAAGGTACTAAAGACTGATACTGGGTTCAAGCTGACGCTAGAGGAGCGTTATCAATTCATTATGCTGGATGAATTTCAGGACACGAACCCTTCGCAGCTCGCCATTGTGAAGGAATTGACTGATTATGATAAGCCGATGATTATGGCTGTAGGTGATGATGACCAGGCGATTTATACCTTCCAGGGGGCTTTGTCATCTAATTTGATGGATTTTCGAGATTATTATGGCGCACATACGATTACCCTGACAGAGAATTATCGCAGTACACAGGAGATTTTGGATTTCTCACATGAGATTATCAAGCAGGAGACTGACAGATTCGACAAGGAGTTAACTGCACACAAGCCAAACCCTAGCAGTTCGCAGATTTTTCGTTATGAATTTCTTTCTTCGATCGAAGAATATGGGTTTGTAGCTGATAAAATCGCTGGATTAATAGAAAGTGGCGTGAAACAGAGTGATATTGCGATTATTTCGTACAAGACTAAATATTTCTTGCCACTCCTCCCGTATCTGAAGTCTCATCCAGAGATAAAAATCGCCTATGAGAAGCGCGATAATCTACTCGAGGACGAGAAAATCCACGAAATTCTAACAATTTCCAAGCTGATACATGATGTGGCGAATGAAAATCGCCCGAGCGTATCAATGATTGAGGTACTATCGTATCCGTTTTTCGAATTACCTGTGCTAGAGGTAGTTAAACTGGTAGGGCAGGCTAAGGCTGAGCATAAAATGTTGTTTGAATACTTGCTCGAGAGTGATAATGAGAAAATACGCAGTGTGATGGAGTTCTTCTCGCAGCTGATTGCAAAAGCCCATTCGGAGCCTCTTGCGACTTTCCTGGATTACGTAATCGGAACATTGCCACTCGGAGAGAATACTTCAAATTTCCTAAAATATTACACGGAACACGCCAAGGATGAGTACGAGATATTCTCCTTCTACGAAAATCTTGCTGCGCTAAGAGGGGCTACTGCTAAGCATTTTGGCGATAAACCCCTGAAACTAAGCGACCTAATAGAGATGATTAGTGACTACGAGGCTGCTGATATGGCAATTAACGTAAAAAGTCCATACCGTGACGCCGACGACGCTGTACAGATATTGTCGGCGCATAAGGCCAAGGGGCTAGAATTTCGATATGTTTTTATAATTTCAGCAGATCATACGGCTTGGGGTAAGGGTAAAGGCAACAATAATTTACTGAGCTTGCCTAAAAATTTAATTCATATCCGTCATACTGGTACGACCGATGGCGAGAAGTTACGTGTGCTATACGTAGCGCTAACACGTGCGAAGGAGACCTTAATCATCACCAATGCGCTACATGATTTCAATGATAAAGACCCTAAGCGACTAGAGTATTTTGACGAATACGAAGAGGGCGATGTTTTGTTATCGCCGTATCTACCTACAAAAGAGGTGATTCGTGATTATAGTGAAGGACTAGCCGTACGTGGCACGATTGATGGCATGAAGAATTATCTGATGAAATTCGTGACTGATACACCAGATATGAGAGCGATCTATAAGGAACGTATCGCTAATTGGCGGATGTCAGCATCAGCGCTCACGTCTTTTGTCGATATTTCTTATGGTGGGCCCGTGGAATTCTTCGAGAGTCGCATTCTTCGCGCTCCTAGAGAGCCTGAGACGGAGATCCTCGCAATGGGTAATCTAATCCATGCTGCGTTTGAGAAAGTCACTAATGACGGGCTTAGTGACGAGGAAGCCCTTAAATATTTCCTAGAGGAACTAGATAATCGCGATGTGTCTTCTGAGATTAAGCAAGCAATACGTGAAAGGGGTCCAGAGATGCTTGCGACTTCTCTAAAAGAGTTCTCGAGCATTCTAAGGTCTGGTAAGGCCGAAGTAGACTTCGCTAGGGACAACATCTCGGTAGCTGGTGTACCACTCACTGGCAAAATCGACCACATGATAATCGATGAAGAGAATAAGACTATTGAGGTATATGACTTTAAGACGCGTAAGTTCGAGAAGGGTAAGTGGGAATCTAGCTATATTCTATTCAAATATATGCTGCAGCTGGAATTTTATAAACTCCTAATTGAGAACTCGGTTAAATATTCGAAATACAAGGTGACACGTGGTCATATTCTGTTCGTAGGGCCAGATAAAGATGGGCTGGTGTATGATAAAGCATATGATTTTATGGAAGATAATTCTGAACTTATAAGGCTAATTGAGAGCATCTACAAGCTCACGACTACCCTTGAATTCATGGACGACCCAGAGATCTTCATCCAGCCTAGCAAAGATTACGGACTAGCCGATATTAAGAAGTTCATCGAGCTATTACTTGCAAAAAGTGCCGAAAAATAGTATAATGAGTGTGTTGTTGGTACTTTATAGTTTAGTCTATGAAAGGTGGGGTTAATATGAAAAGAAGACTTATCAAGATTAGAAGCATAACTTATAGCTGTCCGAATTGTGGGAGGCCATTTCTAACCCAGGCAGAGATGGCTATCCACGTAATTACATGTGGATCTAGTTTTGCTCCTCTTCAATATCTTCCTTGGCTAAATTGGCAAGGCTAGGCCTTGTTGCATATTTCGTTGGGCATTCTGTAAGTATTTTCGGATAGGGACTTGAAATCTCAAGCACCTCATACGAAGTGCAGTCGAGATAACTGTCCTACGGGCGAACCCCTCGGTGCAGTCTGGAATATTGATGTTGAAATTTCAAATCAATTTTATGATCCCGAAAATGCCCAAGAATGCTCTCCTTATGAATTATCCAACAATGCCACCAGGCAAGGCTAAGCCTTGCCTTTTTCATTAATGTGTGATATAATGGGAGTAATTATGGCAAAGAAGAATAATACTAAGCGTAAATTGGTCGGTCTTGTCTCTGAAGAGTCTGGAGTTCGTGCTTATTATACCAAGAAGAACACTATGAATACTCCTGATAAGTTATCTCTTCGCAAGTATGACCCTGTTCTCCGTAAGCATGTGCTATTCGTAGAGACTAAGAAGAACCTTGGTCGTAACGAAGTTAAGGAGAAGAAGCGTTAAAATATCCCCCAGATGTGGGGATATTTTTTATGTTATAATATCCTTATGACATGGTGGGATAATCTCAGAAAAAGTAAAGTCGTAGAAAGGATAGTTTTCTCTCCTGATAAACGCAGTAAGTGTAGGATTTTCCTGGAAAATAATACGCCGTATTATGAAGTTATGAGAGACAATAAATTTATAATACGTAAATCTATGCTCGGTATTAAAATCTGTGGGGAGATTCCTCTGACTGATGGTCTATACATCGTAAGGGCAAGAACAACTAAGCATCGTGAGAAGATAGAGATGCCCTGGGGCGATCAGAAGATGCTTGATAATAATTATAACGAGATTGCGATTTTCTTAGCTGAGAGAGGTGGGGATAAGAGAATTTTCACCCTGAGATTTCGGATTTTTGATACAGCTGTGGCCTTTCGATATGAAATACCAGCGCAGCCGAAGTTTCGCCAGATCACAATCGCCGAAGAGCTGACCGAGTTTCACGTAGATCTTAATGCGAGCACTTGGTCAATTCCAGCTTATCAGCCTGATCGCTATGAATATAATTACGAAAAATCTACCGTACACGAGTTAATTAATTCCGTACATACGCCACTCACTATTAAACTATCTAATGGCTATTATTTGTCTATTCATGAAGCAGCTTTATATAATTACGGTGCAATGACCTTGAGACTTAATGGCACTAAAGCACTCTCGTCAGACATTACACCACTTTCGGATGGGACCAAAGCGCACGTGAATTTGCCTTTCCAGACGCCATGGCGACTGGTTATGGTTGCTGATTCGGCGATCGAACTCACGAATAATCACATAATGTATTGTCTAAATGATGCGCCAGCTGGAGATTTCAGCTGGGTGAAAACGATAAAATTTATCGGTATCTGGTGGGCGATGTATGTGGGCGAATGGACTTGGGCGCCTGGAGAACGACATGGTGCCACAACTGAACACGCTAAAGAATATATAGATGCAGCCGTGAGGCTAGGAATTACAGGACTACTGATTGAGGGGTGGAATGAAGGCTGGGAAGGTGACTGGCTCGAAAATGGCATAAATAATAAATTCACTGTATCAACTGGAGATTTTAATCTACCAGAAGTAAGTAGATACGCAAAAGCTCGCAATGTCGAGATTGTCGGGCATCATGAGACGGTGGGATTTATTGACAATTACGAAAATCAACTTGAAGCAGCTTACAATTATTACGCTGCAAATGGTATACATTATATTAAGACTGGCTACGCAGGCAGCAAAATGACCATCAATGGTAGGCGCGAGTATCACCATTCACAGCTTGGGGTGAACCATTATCAGAAAACTCTCGAGCTAGCAGCCAAGAAGCACATTTGCCTCGATATACACGAGCCGATAAAGGGGACTGGGATAGAAAGGACTTGGCCTAATCTACTTAGTCGCGAAGGAGCGCGTGGGCAAGAGTATGAAGGTGGAGCACTCAGCCCATCGCACGCTTGCTACCTGCCTTACACTAGATTACTATCTGGTGGTATGGATTATACAAATGGGATTTTTGATATCACGAATAATGTTAAAAGAATTTCTACTACACTAGCGCGTCAGCTGGCGTATTTCGTGACTATTTACTCTGGGATGGCAATGGCTGCTGATCGTCCTTTTATCTACGAAGAGAAATACCCAGAAGCTTTTCAGTTTATTCGCGATGTGCCGACTTCTTTCGAGGAGACTGTGCCTATAGCTGGCGAAATCGGTGAATATTATATCGTTGCGAGGAAAGACAGAAATTCAGATAACTGGTACATCGGGGGCGTTACTGACAAGGAGCGTCGGGCACATATCGATTTAGATTTCCTAGGTGATATACCATATCGCGCAACAATATATGCTGATCACGATAATGCACATTATCGTGATAATCCATATGCTATACGGATTTACGAAAAATACGTCAGCATTGATGAGCCTCTAGATTTATTCATGGCGGCTGGAGGTGGCTTTGCAATCAAACTGGTGCCAGTTAAGCACTAAAACCTTTTCTAATCGTGGCGACTCGAAACGGCCGTTACGATTAGGCGATGGGTGGCATCGGTATGGTTGATTATCTCACCTGCGCAAGTCATAATGACTATGGTATCTTCATCTGCGCTAGCAAGAATTCCAGTCATATCCACGGCTGTCTTCTCCACGGTAGTAATATCGCTCACTGTATATTCTTTACCTTTATAGAAAATCGAATCATATTTCTTAATATTATGTAGATTAGTGAATACCGTCGTGGAATGACCGATTAGAAATGTTTTGTTCCTGGCTCTTGAATAACTACCAACTATGGTGTCTGGAGTATTAAGGTGATGGTCCTCGAGCGACAAGGACGTAACATCCGAATGCAAGCTAATACTCGGAATATCAAGTACGGCCGATACATCATAATGTCTAGCATCTACTGGTTGCAGGCCAACTACGAGATATACTGCAAATGCTGCAAAATATACTGCAGTGATAACCTTGCGAAAATCAGGATGTTTCCTTAATTCCACACTTCCTCCTTTTAATACATTATATCATAAGCAGGATAAAAATGTGATTAATTTTTGAAGTTTGTGTTCTTGAATAAACAACCATCGCTGGACGGGTCCTGCCTAATGTATTATTCATCACATTTCGAAAACTGCGTGACGAAAGGTATTATCGATATTTAAAACATATTTTCAGGATAGTAGCTTGGAGTAGTCTCTGGATTTAAATTTTGGGATAGGGACTTGAATTTTGCAGAATGTCATACGCAGGACAGCCGGCAGAACCGTCCTTACGGGACGAACCTGTCGGTGTCGTCTGGAATATACATTCTTCAAAATTCAAATCATTTTAATATCCCAAAATTTAATTCCAGAAACCACTAAACAATACTTGATGATTCATTACGCTTACGAAATTACTAAGCTAATTCATTGGACGAGTCCTGATAGCAATTATTCAATAGTGCTCAGCCTAGAACAGGAGCGTTGAAGTTTCGAATTAATTTTATTATCTCTGGAATACCCACAAGTGCCCTTCTCATGGAATTATGACTATTACACTCCGGGCGTGAACATTTTGAGTTTCTTCTCGTGGGACTTGTAATTCGGATCATGTTCGGCGACTTCAGCCCAGAAGGCTTTGCTGTGATCCATATGATTGAGATGGGATAATTCATGGATAATTACATAATCGCGTAGTGGCTCTGGCAACTTCATTAGGCCAATATTAAGCGAAATGGTGCGATTGGACGAGCAGCTGCCCCATCTAGTATTGGCATGAGTGAGACGACACTTGTCATATTCATAGCCAAAACGCTTAGCGTGATATTCGAGACGATAGGGAAGATATTCTTTGGCTTTCTTCATGAGGAGCTTTTTCTGATAGTCGCGAGCGCGCTGAGTGGCTGGGTCATTGACAGGGAGTTTGTCACGGATTACTTCGCGATTAGTCTTCAGAAAACGCTTCGCAAGAAATTCTGAAGTGGATTTCGGGACTGACATTTGCAAGCGACCAGAAGTAGAGATGGAAAATTTTACACCACGAGCAAGTGGACTCTTCCTTACGATTACTTCACCAAACTCTTCATCTTTTATAATCATAAAAAAACAACAGTATATATTATATATAGTAAAATAATTACTTATCGTTGCCGTCAGCAAGGCCTGCTAGGATGTGGCGAACTTGAGTCTCGAATGTGTGCTTACCTGATAAGATAATTGGCTTCTCGAACTCAGATGGAGCTTCGAGACCATTAACTGATTCGTCGTACAGAGTCCTAGCTTTCACTACACTCTTATACTTAGTCTTCATGCGTAGCCTGATAGTATTGACATCCGTCTGAATCCAGACAAGTGATGGACGATAGCCTGCCATGCGAAAGATATTGCGTACCTCTTCACGCTCCCTCTCGGTACCAATGGCGCCTTCGATAACCATTGTCTTACCAGTGCGAGCTAATAATTTCATAATAAGTAGTACGTTCTTACGGGTGAGACGATAATCCTGGCGCAATGTATCAAAATCATAATAGGCAAGGTCGAATTTCGCGCTGAATTTCTCGCTAAATGTAGACTTACCACTACAAGGCGCGCCAAAGACAAGAATTACTCTAGGTTGTGATTTATTACCTTCCATACTTTCTTTATTGTATCATAGATTAGCGAAATTGTGCAAATTTTAATTATTGATAGCATGATGCGCCGTGAAGGAATTTTTATCGAGTGCTGAGAAATTATAACCATTAGATAGGCCGTATTGAATAATGCGTTCTACGGCGTCGACGGAATATTTCTTAACGTCGTGTTGTAATATTACATTATCACCTGGTTTTAAGGAAGTAATCGTACGATTATATACTGCGTCACTGTCAGCCAAACCTTCGGCGTCGCCAGAAGAGACATTCCAGTCGAAATAAACGAATCCACGTTTCTCAAGCTCGGGGGCTAGAGTACTAATGATATGTGTGCCACCGTCATATTTTGCACTAATCGTATTAGAGCTGCCACCTGGAAAGCGCATTAGATATGATGTGTAGCCAGTAATATTCTTCACTCGATCTTGCACGGCGATGAGGTCATTTAGAAAATTGTCGGTGTTTTGATATATATAACTATACTGATGTGAATAGGTATGGAGACCAATACTGTGGCCTTCTTCATATTCGCGCAGTAATATAGAATCTTCGCCGGCACGCGTAACGAAGAAAGTCGCTTTGATATTGTATTTTTTCAAAATATCAAGAAGCTCTGCCGTGTAAGGGCCAGGGCCGTCATCAAAAGTGAGATAAATAGTACCGACTTCTGGCATAACTCTTAGATATCGATGGACTTCGGCGTAATTACCAGAATTATCAGTAGACTTATATGTGATTACGTAGTCGCCGGTTTTAGTGATATCAAGGTCGGTAGATGATTCGACCGTTACGTTATCGCAATCGTCCTCGACAACAGTACCGGGATCATTATATTCGGTATTTACTTTAAATGAAACTCTCTTGTCACCTTTCAGGGTAATAAGTGGGACTTCTTCGTCTAAAATTTCGCAAAAGCTGTCTATATTCTTATCTTCACCCACTCGGTTGACTGCCATGATGTCTGAAGCCATCAAAATACCGATAGAGCCAAAAAATAGCAGCCCAAATGCTATACATAGTGTAGATAGTGCTAGCAAATGAAGTCTGCGTTTAAGCCTTCGAACTTCTCGTAATTCCATATTATATATAGTTGCTAAAACTGGCAGGGGTGGCAGGACTTGAACCCACGACACATGGTTTTGGAGACCACTGCTCTACCAACTGAGCTACACCCCTTTTTAATGTTGTAATTTCATTTTAGCATAAAATGTGATAAAATGAAATAGATGAAAATACTTATGTTAGGCTGGGAACTTCCACCCCACAATAGTGGTGGCCTTGGTGTGGCTTGTCTTAATATGGCGCGAGCGCTGTCTCATCAGGGGGCCGACATTGATTTCGTAGTGCCATATACAGCAGAGCATGGGAAGATTGAATTCATGAATGTGTTATCGGCGACAGCACTGGACCCGATTTATCGGTATGGTAATGGCGCATATGATTCGATTCATATTCATGATAAGATTATCGCAACACCAAATCATGGCGAGAGGATTTCGATTCGTGATGTGCAGCATGATTATTGTGATTTCGTGAATGAATACTTGATGGAATTCAAGCCTGATGTAGTACACGCTCACGATTGGCTAACTTACGAAGCAGGGATACTTGCCAAGAAACATTATGGTATTCCACTCGTAGCGCATGTTCATGCGACGGAGTTTGATCGGGCTGGGATGCACGTAGGCAATCCTTTGATTCACGAAATTGAATATGAAGGACTAATGCTAGCAGACAGAATTATCGCTGTGTCGGAAGCCACCAAGCGCATTATTTGTGAGAAATATCAGATTCCAGCCAGCAAAGTCGATGTGGTATACAATTCACTTGATGAAGATTATTATAATTCGGATTATTTTTACGATGATAAATCTTACAAATATATCGAGAATTTGAAAAACAACGGTTACACGATTGTATCTACCGTGGGACGCTTCACGATGCAGAAGGGGCTAACTTTCTTAATGCGAGCTGCTGCGAGGGCGATTCTCAGGAATCCGAAATTGATTTTCGTGTTTGCTGGAGATGGTGAAGAGCTGGGTGAGCTGGTAGAATTATCAGCGAATCTCGGGATTTCGAGAAATGTTGTGTTTACGGGATTCATTAGAGGCAAGAAACTGAGGGATATTTATTCTATCTCGGATATTTTCGTAATGAGTTCGGTATCGGAGCCTTTTGGTTTGACTGCACTTGAGGCTGCTCATCATAATGATGCGTTGATTATTACAAATCAGTCTGGAGTGTCAGAAGTGATATGGTCAGCACTAAAATATGACTTCTGGGACGAGTCAAAGCTGGCTGATGAAATAATTAATATCGCCGAGAATCCAGCGCTAAAAACTGAATTACAACATAATATTAAGAACGAATATAATCAAATCTCGTGGGAAGAAGTTGCAAAAAAATGTCTTAAGATATATAATAAAAGCATAAACAACAAGAGGTAGTATATCGGTGCGAGCGATTTGTCTATATTTGCATATTCATCAGCCTGTCAGGTACCAGGAGTACTCTATTTTTGATGTGGGGAATAATTCTAATTATTACACTGGCGAATACGCGAGTAGGGAAAATAATGAACGGATTTTCAAGAAAGTAGCCGAGAAGAGCTACCATCCTATGTTAGATTTGATTGAGAGGAATATTCGGGAGAATCCTGGATTTAAGGTGTCGTTTTCAATTACTGGCACTTGGATAGACCAAGCAGAACAATATGCGCCAGAATTAATCAAGCAGATTAATCGACTTGTGAAGACTGGCAACGTGGAGATTATCAGCGAGACTTATTACCATTCACTAGCTTTTCTGTATGATATGGCTGAATTCGAGTCGCAAGTAAGGTTACATACTGAGAAAATCGAAGAGCTCTTCGGGGTGACACCTAAGATATTTCGCAATACAGAACTGGCCTATAATGATAGCCTGGCGCGCTGGGCCGATACGATGGGTTACGTAGGTATATTAGCTGAAGGCTGGGATAAAGTATTAAAAGGTCGCACTCCTAATAAAGTTTATCGTCCAATTGGCTGCGACAATATTAAGTTATTACTGAAGAATTATCGATTGTCGGACGATATCGCTTTTCGTTTTTCTAATCGTGCCTGGAAAGAATGGCCACTCACCGTGCCAAAATACCAAGATTGGATTAATATGGACTGCCTGAATGGTAATTTGATTAATCTGTTTATGGATTTTGAGACTTTTGGCGAGCATCAGTGGAAAGATACGGGAATTTTTGATTTCATGGATGGATTCATTAAATCATGGCTTGGTGAATACGAGAATATATTTGTGACGGCTACGGAAGCATGCGAGAATTTTAAATCTGCTGGCGAGATTTCGATGCCAGAGACGGTGACGTGGGCTGATACTGAGCGAGATTTGTCAGCATGGCTGTCAAATAATATGCAGCATGCTGCGATGGACTCATTATATACCGTGCGTGAAAGCATTTTGGCGACAGGCGATGAAGATTTAATCCGTGACTGGCGCTACCTTACTACTTCGGATCATCCATATTCGATGTGTACAAAATATTGGAATGATGGTGATGTACATGCGTACTTTTCAGCCTATGCATCGCCGTACGAATCTTTTATGTATTTTATGAATGTATTAAGAGATATCGAATATCGCGCGTCGGATATGTTATAATGTAGATATGGAAAAGCGTAGTAGACACCTTCCTAAAAAAATTGCAATAATGGTGGTGGTGTTTGTGGCTGTCTTTGCTTTGGCGTTCGTGGGGGTACAGTTTATTACGAAGACTGGGATTTTCAAAATACCTGGTAAAGTAATCTATGATGAGAGTGTCAGTGCCGAGGAGATTCAGGATTTTGATAGAATTTTTAATGAGGAAGTAGTACTCGATAAAGATGTGACGATTTCTGTGGAGAATCGCTTAGAACTTGGCGAACTGAGCGAGCATGAATATCTAGCCGAAGTACTCGTGCCAGTTGGGGATTTCTATACGGCAGAGGAAGACCTTGTCGTTACGTCAGCCGATGAATTAATGGATGACACATATAGTAGCGAACTTGATTTTGAATTGATACCTATCGCTCAGTTAGACGACAAGGTGAGATTATATACAATTAATGGTAAATACTATCTAGATGAATTTGATTCTGGCGCAGTGTTTCGGGTGATAAAGTTTGATACAGAAAATATCGAGGAGATTGGCGCACTAGTGGATGATTATTTCAAGAGTAACTATCCGAGTCGAGACAATACTTTGTCGTTTATACAGACTGGCGTAACAGCACTGTCGCGTGGCATGAACGAGAAGCTCGCTAGTGTAGGAGATGCGAAGTTTTTCTCTAAGAATATCGGGGAATTCTTATCGTCTTATGATCTCACACATACTTCCAACGAATCTTCATTTACTAATTATGCCACCAGCAGGAATATTTGCTCCAATCCTAAATTCATTGATACACTGCTCGATATCGGTCTAGATATTGTAGAATTAACTGGTAATCATAATCAGGACTGTGGAGATCAAGCTGCCATTGACACAATTGATATCTACGAGGAGAATAACATTAAGATTGTAGGTGGTGGCAAGACGGCCGACTTAGCTAAAGAGCCTCTGCTGATTTCTGAGAAAGATAATAATATTACGATGCTGGCATTCAATCTATCTACTGGTGGAGCGACACTTGATAATACGCCAGGAGCAAATCAATATTACGAAGAAGTAGCAAAAGAGCAAATTACAGAAGCGAAGGAGCGTGGAGATTTTGTGATTGTAGATATTCAATATTACGAGTGTGCTGCCTATGCCTCCACATACGAAGACCCGACATGCGACGCAGCAGATTCGGCTGCTGGGGATCAGGTAGGTTTCTTCCGTCATCTTATTGAACTAGGAGCCGACGTAGTAATCGGTACCAGCGCACACCAAGCGCAGACTTTTGAGATATATGACGATGGCGTAATATATTATGGACTGGGTAATTTATTCTTCGACCAGGTCTGGTGGCCGGGCACGACGCGCAGTTTAATGCTGGCTCATTATTTTAATAATGGGAAATTACTGCAGACCAGAATCATTCCTACAGTGTATGGTGATGATATGCAGACAAAACTCTTAGATAAGGAGAAATCAAAATGGCTAATAGAAAGATTAATCAGCGCCAGGCCGTAAAGTCTAATCAAGGCGAGGCTACTCGCAGCCGTAAGCGTAGAGTGAGTGGGAAGGCGATAATTTTCCGAGTGGGATGTGTGCTCGTGCTCGCGATTATTGCAATTGTGACAGCCGTTCTAGTAGTGAAGGCGCTTGATGGATTTGGTGGTAATGAGGTGGCCGTAGATAATAGCGAAGCAGGCGCCGAGGATTCTTCCGAAATAACAGAGTTAGAAGACGAAAAGATGCCAGCACCAGTAGATTTTCAGAGTGTGATTAATGAATGGGTAGAAGATATCGGTGGTAATAAGAGTATTATAATATATGATTTGGAGCGTGATGAATATGCTGGTAAATATAATACTACCGAAGATTACGGCACAGCTTCACTATATAAACTTTTCGTAGTATATGAAGGGTACAGGCGAGTAGAGGCTGGAGAGTGGAATGGAGATGAAATAGTGGGCGCGACTGGATATACTATTAATAAATGCCTCGACCTTGCAATCAGAGAGTCTTATTCCCCTTGCGCTGAAGCGCTATGGGCGAAAATTGGCCACGCCGAACTAGATACGATTATCGAAAATGATTACAATATAACTAATTCCGACATCTCACATCTCGTATCAAACAGTGAAGACATTATGAAAATAATGAAGAGATTTTATGAGCATCCTGATTTTAATGATGCTGCACGCATAGAGGCGATGTGGGATTCGTTCCTAGTGCAACCGGAGACGACTTACAATTGGCGACAAGGGTTGCCAAGTGGATTTACCAAGGCTAACGTTTATAATAAGGTTGGTTGGGAATATAATCCTGACGGGGGATATTGGAACATCTATCATGACGCAGCTATCGTGAATTTCCCAGAGGATAATCGTAACTTCATCGTAGTGGTTATGACCAATAGAGTTCCTTATCAACAAATTGCGAAGCTCGGCACAATGTTAGAAGAATATTACTATTCTTCTAATGATTAAGTGGTATAATTATAGTAATAAGGAGGTCATGTGCAGCTACTCGCGATGCTATTAATAACTGTTTCAATACTCACTTTTCTGTCTGGTGCGACAGTTTTCTTCGGTTCGACGAAGGGAGATAGGGTAAGGTCTGCCTGGTTTTTCGTGGCGACAATTTTTGCGACTATCTGGACGATATCGATTTCGCTATTCTTAATTGCTACGCCGGCTTGGGACGATGTGATCGACTGGCATGTGAAATGGACCTATGTCAGCTCGGTATTTATCGATATTGCACTACTCGGCTATATCACTTGGAAGCAGAAGTTCGGAAAGGCGCTGACTTTTGGATTCTTAGTACTCGGGACGATTCTCTCGATTGCCTTCTCCTATCAGCCGAGTCTATTATACACTGCTGTAAATCTCACCAATACAGGCAATAGTCTAGATACCAATATTGGGCCGTTTTATTATGTCTATATTGCATTCTACTGCTTACTGGTGCCGACGATTTTTATCACGCTCATTAATCACATTATTAAGTCTACTTCTGAGAGGGTGAAGAAGTCTGACCTGGTACTGCTGATTGGATTCATGATTTCTGGGACAATGTCGCTGATTTTTAACTTGATTTTGCCACTATGGACTTGGGACTTTATCTGGCTGGGGCCACTCTCGATTAGTACTACGATTATTGCGTTCTATGTAACTATTCTGAGGTATCGTGCACTGAATCTATCTTCGCGCTGGCTGAAGATACTGTCATATATCGTAATTATTACTACTTTTGCCGTAATCTATATGGCGATTTTCTACTTAGTGTTCCTGGCGATGTTCAAAGGTTCGACACCATCTACTGAAGTAATTATTCTAAATTTCGTGATGATACTAATAGTACTTGCACTATTTCCAGCAATGAACGAGCTGAATATGTTCACGCGTTCGCTGATTTCTAATCAACAGATTGATCTAGTATATATTATTAAGAAATTATCAAAAATTGCGCCGAGTGGCACAGATAATCGCGAGTTAGCTGCATTCCTAGCAGAACATATGCATTTTGAGTATGTAGGAATACTAATAAATGGACAATTATATAGCTCTTCTACTCGTAAAATTCCTGTCGATAAGGTGAAGCTGATAGAGTCGCTAGCTGAGCCCGAGAAGGGAATCTGGCAAACGCTCGATACTCAAGGGGAAGAATGGCAAGATCCCGACATATCTGCTGTGGCTACACTGCGAAATACTGACGGAAAAGTTTACGGACAAATGATTCTGGGTAGACCACTAAAAAAATCAGGATTTAGCAAACGTGAACTAGTGCAAGTGGAAACTGTCATTAATCTAGTGGCTGTAATTATCGGTTCTAAGACAAGGAAGAAGAAATAGCGTGGCTTCTGCAATGCTCAAACAGACGCTCTGGACGATACTTCTGTCCATAAATGCTGTAGCAATATTGGTTGCTGGGGTGCTGATTGCTAGCGCAATTTGGTTTAATGGTGGGCTAGATTTCCACTTGGTAGGGGAGCGTTCTGATATTATCGAAGACACTAATGGTGAGATGGCGCTGCTTGAGCTACCTAGTGACGAAGATGGTAATTCTGCTTCTTCTGGAGACAATAGTTATATTCCTGATCTTGGTGGTTACACTTACTCGGCGCAGTCTAGCTATGAGTTTAGCGATAGCGCAGTACCTGATGGGGAGATCTGGAATGAAGATTCGATGACGATTTATGCTACGCCAGATATCGATATCTGCATAGGTGGCGGGCTAAGCAATCTAGGTGACACCTACTGGCAGACGTCTAATACTGATGTGATTGCTGGGTTTTACGATTCGGCGAGAACGTGGCTAGGATACAGTAGTGATAGCTGTCGCTATCCAGTAATCAGTGGAACTGGGACTACTACTGTGACCGTGGGTACCTATGATGGTAAGCGTAAGGACAATATTACAGTAACCGTCATTGCGCCACCAGTGGAACAATGGAAGCGCGAAGTGCTGAGTTTCGTCAACAATATTAGAGCCAATAATGGACTCTCGCCACTCACTTGGAGTACCGTGTGTGAAGCCGGAGCAATGGTGCGTGCTGGTGAGACCGAGACTCTATACAGCCACACTAGGCCAGATGGATCCAGCTGGGTAACAGCTTGCCCGATTCCGTCATCAGGTGGCACAAGTGGGGAAAATCTCGCAATGGGTAACGCTGCCGTGTCACCAGTAACCGTAGTAATGCAATGGATGGGTTCACCGACTCACCGAGAGAATATCTTAAATCCCGATTACACAAAACTCGCCGTAGGGTTCGTCTTCGACATCAATAGTCAGTATCGTACGCATTGGTCACAATTCTTTAGCACGTATTAGTTGGCTGAGTTTTTTGCCGGAAGGGAAGTCTGGCAATTAGGTTTCATGGCTCGCTTAGTGGTTAGCATTTCTGTTCTAAGTTACTAGACGGCGAGTGTCGTGGTATTTGAAATATATTTTCAGGATAGGGACTTAGAGTGGTCTCTGGATTTAAATTTTGGGATAGGGACTTGAATTTTGCAGAATGTCATACGCAGGACAGCCGGCAGAACCGTCCCTACGGGACGAACCTGTCGGTGTCGTCTGGAATATACATTCTTCAAAATTCAAATCATTTTAATATCCCAAAATTTAATTCCAGAAATCACTAAACAATACTTAGTGATTCATTGCATTCACGAAATCGCTAAACTAGTCCTCTCGGTTATTATTTCTGGACGGGGCTGTCGAACCTTGTCCCCCCACATGGCGCAAATGCTCCGTGGGGCCCCTTCCACGACTACCACCCGTCAATATAATACTTCAGGCTTTTTAATCTCACTAAATTAATATTTGACTATTTCTAGGGGAAAACTCGGAGAACTACTTAGCGACACAACGGACTGAGAGGCCGTAGTACGGATTAATGCCATACTGAGGATACACATTCGAGGAATTGACGCTCAGGTGGTACATACTGTTACTGCTGTTGTACGTAGAGGACCAGAAGAAGCCGTCGCTACCCTGACTGATTACTGAACTATCGTAGTAGTAGCCGGAGAGGGGCGTAGACAGTGCGTTACGGAAATTAGTAGCGTTTCTAGAATAGGCTGTGTAAAGGGCTTGATATTCACCACTAGCTCCACCAGTAGGCATTCTCCAGCCACTAGGACAGATATCGTAGTAAGCGTTGCTATAGTTACTGTCTGTGCATATTGTACCAGCAGAAGCAGCACAATAATTATAATATGCACCTATCTTCTTACTACCAGAACCGTAGCTTGTCGTGGTATTATTAGCTGAAGCTGTATTAATCTGAGCATCCATATAAGAACCGAATCCAGAAGAGATGGATGCTGGTAATGTAAATGATTTAGATGGTGACATATTAGTATTAGACGTAGAAAGTGACTGCACGAGAGTCGAGGCACCAAGTCTTAAGTTATCCAGTAACCACACATTACCATCGGCTAACTTACCCACCATATAATCCTGTCCATCTCTCTTATCAGTTAGCGTCTTGATATCACCTATCGCCATCCTATCAGCATCAGCCCCATTAAAATCCTGCAAAGTATCATTCTTAGCGACACAGCGAATTGAGTAGCCGGTGTTCCGATTATAGAAATTCTGAGGATCCACACTCGAGGAATCGACGCTCAGGATGTACATACTGCTACTATTGAAGTACGTAGAGGACCAGAAGTAGCCGTCGCTACCCTGAACGTACGCTGAACTACGGCTGTAGTAGCCGGAGAGGGGCGTAGACAGTGCGTTACGGAAATTAGTAGCGTTACTAGAATATTTTGTGTAAAGAGTTTGGTATTCGCCACCTGATCCACCTGTAGGCATTCGCCAGCCACTAGGACAGATGTCATAGCTCGCATTACCAGTGCCAGTGCCACTGCCACTCGCATAACAATATGTACCAGCAGAAGCAGCACAGAAGTTATAGTATACACCTATTTTCTTACTGCCAGAACCATAGCCTGTCGTGGTAGTATTAGCATAATCTGTATTAATCTGAGCAGCTGTATATGAATTGACGTTTCCAGAGCTCGGTAATGAGAATGATACACTTGAAGACATATTAGTATTGGAAGTGGAAAGAGTTTCTTTAAGTGTTGTACTGCCTAGTCTTAAGTTATCAAGTAGCCATACATTACCATCGGCTAACTTACCTACCATATAATCCTGGCCATCCCTCTTATCAGTTAATGTCTTAGTATCACCCACAGCCATCGTACTAGCATCACTACTGGAGAAATCCTGTAGATAATCCTTAGCGACACAACGGACTGATAAGCCGTAGTACCGATAACCGTTATTCTGAGGATACACATACGAGGAATTGACGCGCAGGCTGTACATATAGCTACTACTGCCGTACGTAGAGGACCAGAAGTAGCCATTGCTACCCTGATCGTACGCAGAACTATTGTAGTAGTAGCCGGAGAGGGGCGTAGACAGTGCGTTACGGAAGTTAGTAGCGTTACTAGAATATAGGGTTTGGTATTCACCACCTGATCCACCTGTAGGCATTCGCCAGCCACTAGGACAAATGTCATAGCTAGCGCTACTAGAATTACTACTTGTACATATTGTACCAGCCGATGCAGCACAGAAGTTATAATATACGCCTATCTTACCACTAGCAGAGCCATATTTAGTACTTGCTACAGTATTAGCTGAAGCTGTATTAATCTGAGCAGCTGTATAAGAATTGAATCCAGTAGCAGTAGACGATGCAGGCAATGCAAATGCTACGCTTGGTGACATATTCGTGTTGGATGTGGAAAGTGATTCTTTAAGTGTTGCACTGCCTAATCTTAAGTTATCCAGTAGCCAACAATTACCATCAGCAAGTCTCTGTACTGCATAGGTATTACCATCACGAGTATCACGTACATTAGTTGGTGCGCTGGTTACACATGCACTTGCTGGCATGTTTTGCATTGGTATAGCACTAGATTGTCCATTAGCATAGATAGTAGCATCAGATAGTGGCATAGTGAAAGTA
>JAZQJM010000013.1:0-2426 GCA_045541635.1 Candidatus Nanosyncoccus sp. | reverse complement strand
AAGTTAACTTCTTAACTAGGCGCGCGCCGGCCCTATATATATATATATATATATATAGGAGCGCATAGCGCTAAGTATAGCGCTTAGTTTCTGTTTTGTTTTAGACAAGTTTAACATGTTGATATTTACCTCTCTTTTAGTATGCATAACCTTAATTAATATTAGTATAACACAAATTTATATTTTGTGTGGAATATTTTTACAATAATTATCATCTTCCAATCCCCAGCAGCCATCCAAGCAACATCAGAACAAAATACACAATCGGAAGCACTACGAATATAAGTAAGAAAATCAGACCGAAGAAATCTCCCACCGAATACACTCCGAGATCCATCAAGAAATCTTCAATTTTATCTTTCAGTGTCTCTTCCTTCTTAGATGTGTCCACATTGTTTTTCGCTACCTCTTGAGATTTAGTAATCCATATGTTACGCGACTCAATATATGGATTCGGCTCGTCAATTTTCACCGATGGCTGACTATAATTCCTTGTAGCATATTTATTTTCTTTAATCCACCCTGGTTTACTCCAGCCAGTCTCCTTCCCTTTCCTCTGATTACACCCCCAGCACGACAATACCAAATTATTAAAATCATTATCACCAAACCCATATAACGGATTAATATGATCTGCCACCGTCTTGTCAGAATAGAGCTCTATCTTATCATAACACCAGGCACATCTACCATTCTGACATCGCCACTGCTCAGCGCGCCACTTCCGATAGGTCGGAGTCTGCTTACTAGCCTCGAACCCTTTACGCTTCCCAAGATATTCCTTATAATGACTACTGCCCATATTTATACAAATTATAGCACAAGAGTCATACTTTCATAAAACCTAGATCAATCTATACAGAGATTACTTAGCGACACAGCGGACTGAGAAGCCGAGGTACCGAACATTGCCATACAGAGGAACCACACCCGAGGAAACGACGTACAGGGCGTACATATTGTTACTATCGTAGTACGTAGAGGACCAGAAGTTGCCGTCGCGACCCTGATTGCTCGCTGAACTATTCCAGTAGAAGCCGGAGAGGGGCGTAGACAGTGCGTTACGGAAATAAGTAGCGTTACTAGAATATTTCGTGTAAAGAGTTTGGTATTCACCACTTGATTCACCTGTAGGCATTCGCCAGCCACTAGGACAAATATCGTAGCTAGCATTACCAGTACCACTGTTACTCGCATAACAATATGTACCAGCAGAAGCAGCGCAGTAATTGTAATATACACCTATCTTACCGCTAGCAGAGCCATATTTAGTACTTGCTACAGTATTGGCGTAAACTGTATTAATCTGAGCAGCTGTAAATGAATTGAATCCAGAAGTAGTAGACGATGTAGGTAATGTGAATGATATGCTTGGCGACATGTTAGTATTAGACGTAGAAAGTGTTTCTTTAAGTGTTGTACTACCTAGTCTTAAGTTATCAAGTAGCCAGCATTTATTATCAGCGAGTTTCTGAATTAAATATGGTTCCTCATCACGCTTATCATATGCAGTTGTGGCAGTAGTAGGACACGTAGCAGTAGTTACGTTCTGGAGATACATTCTACTTCCGTTCGCATAGATAGTTGCAGCAGACTGTGGCATAGTGAAGGTAGTACTGGCTGAAGTAGTGCTACTGAACGAGCCTGCAGTGCCAGCAGTCTGACTCCAAGAGGTAAAGGCATTGCCACTAGACGCTGTAGCAGAGATATTAACTGTTTGCCCCCATCTATAAGTACCAGCGCCTGAGACTGAGCTAATATAGCTGGTGTTTCTATTAATGGTAAGAGCATAAGTAGTACGTGGAAGGTCTAGTGAGAGAGTGATGCCATCTTCTGTCATAGTACCTGATGTTGATTGATGTGTATAGTAATCTAATGACTTAGTATATGAACAAGTACTACCTATAGCTACTTGTTCTGTAGTATCTAATGTATAGTCATCTGGATAAGTACCATCTGCATTTTGTAGTCTATATTGCTTAGTACAAGTACGCACATCTAGTTCCCATACGGCATAGAAATTCATAGTTAGCTCGTCTGTCTCAGTGATTTGATAGTTACTACCTGGAGAGTAGGTGGTAGTAGGACATACAGTACCATCGTTAGTAGTTGCTGTGCTGCACCAGCCTAGGAAAGTGTAATGGTCTCTAGTTGGCGTACTAGTGCTAATAGTAATTCCAGTACCAGCAGTACCAGTAGAAGACTGGGCTGGGTTAATAGGAGTACCTGTTACGCTTGCATCTCCACTATTATCTGTATAGTTAATGGTGTATAGTGGAGGTTTGGCTGTGGCTAGAAAGGTAAGATCTAGTTCATAGATGCCTGCTGGAGTGTCATAGTCTGCTCTTGCTGCAAAGCCTACATTAGTAGTATCTGCATTAGTCTTAGTAGTGGTAGAGCTAAGTTCTACTCCACTAGTGTAGCTA
>JAZQJM010000012.1:0-5494 GCA_045541635.1 Candidatus Nanosyncoccus sp. | reverse complement strand
TAGCAGTGATTACTGGGAGCATTGCACTCTCACCATCAGCATCCAAAATGCCATCGGTATAAGTACCAATTACGAGTGGAGAACCAGCAGCTAGTGACACCTCATTAGCAGCAGTTTGTGCTACTACAAGCTTGGTAGTTACATAGTAAGTGTCAGCTTCCTCACCATTGTCAACAGTATAGGTATTATAGCCATCAGCAGCTACTACAGCGCTATCCCAGATACCACCTTTATAAACCATGGTACCATCACCAGCTTTAATAGCATTACCACCAGTAACGCGACCATAACCCTGTATAGTCAAAGTTTTACCATCGGCAACATTAAAAATCGCAGCCTCACCATCAGTCTGCGTGATGCTATGACCATTTAAATCGATAGTATAGCTACTATCAAAATCCCATGCCGCCTCTAGCACGATATCGCTTCCTAGACACACTACGGCGCCTTCAGCAATAACTCCTAGACCATCAACGGTGGAAATTGTTGCTGCACAGTTTGTCGCATGTACAGTATTACTTGGGAAATAACCAACAGCACTAATAGCCATTACTAGTGCAGAAAAGCCATACCCGAGTCTTTTTAGATGTTGCTTATCCATCTATTATCCTCCTTGTTTTTGATATGATGAAAATGAATAGTGTCGTACTCCACTCTGTAGCACTCTACATTTGCCAATAATATACCATATCTTATCACCTCTCACAAGTCTTGAAATATATAATATATATTATATAATACTTGACCCAAAAAAGCATAATATTGCAAAGAAAAAGACACTATCTACAGATAGTGTCATCTAATACCTATAACTACATTACATCACATTTTATCGTAAAAGTCAATACACCAATAATTCCACTCTATTTCGGATTTTCTTAACTTTTTTCTCTATTTTGCACATTTTTGCAAAATTTCCCATATTATTGTCATTTTTACACCATTTTAGCCCCGACTACATATCTCATAAAAGCCAACAAACTGCCATTTTGGCAGTTTGTTGGTAGCGCACTATTTATTAGTCAAAAGATACAGTCTTTCTTCCAATAAACTTGCGCCCAGCGACTACCACCACGGCCGCACCGGCCAACACCGCTGCAGCCACACTTGTAGCCACTACGCTAGTAGTCCCGGTAAATGCACCGGTATCTGGAGTCGTAACATCAACGTCGGCACCAGCAAGCGCCGCATTTCGCTCCTCAGCAGATGCAAACTCAGTATTTGCTGCCAAGATACCGTAGTCGGACAAATGGGTCGTCATGAAAGTCACACAATATTTATCGCCGTTTTCCTCACAGAGCTGAGCATATGATGGGTCAATATACTCTGCAATTTTGCCATCTTTGATGTACACGATCTGAAAGTACTTATGGTCGCCGATTAGCTCCTTGTCTATTTCCATCCAGACGAATATATTGTTATCAGATACAGAAACAACTTGATCGTCTTTATCCATCACGGAGATGTCAAAAATCGCTTTGAGGTTATTATCTAGAGCCTTGAGGCTATCTGTTAATTCCACCGGCTTTAGTGACACCCAGGCGCCACCCTCTACTGCATTTTCAAATCCAACGTTTACCTGCGCTAGAAGATTACCATCCTCATCCGCGATGGAATCGTCGCCCCACACTAGCTCATCGGCAACCGTTACAGTGAGCTCAGCACTAGCAGTATTGCCATGCCGGTCTGTCACGATGATTTCGTAAACATATTCACCAGCAGAGCTCCCCTCTACCATCAGGGTGTCATAATCTATAATATACTCATCATTTTCGCCGAAATAGTCGAAAAAGCCGACATCGGCATTTCCCCAGTCACTGTCTTTTACGCGGATTTCGCTCTCCTTAATCTCGTCCGTGAGGAACCCTTCGTTAAAGGAAACTTCTACCGTTTCGATTCCACCGATCCTGGTAGAAACTTCGCTCTCAGACAAGTTTATCTCGGATAACGCCACTGGTAGCTCGACCACCTCATAGGCATTCTCGTTTTCAACCTTGATAGCCTCATAACCATCAGCAATACCAGAAATCTCACCGTTTGCTGGCGCACGGTCTTTCCAGTAACCACCAGTCACAAAACCGGCTTTGGTGTACATTTCGCCGGTACTAAATGTACCACCAGTAACCGCAAAAGTATTGCCGTCAAAGTTAGCAAGCATATTGCTATCTTCATCATAACTATCAAATTTGCCACCGCTAATGTTAATTGTAGAATTAGCATTTGGCAAATTTCCTACTACCGCTGCGCCAGGAGCGAACTTCTTAAAATCACCACCAGTAATAGTAGTGGTGCCATTCCCATTTGCCTGCACGACGTTATAATCACCCGCTTGCCAGAATATACCACCGTTAATTGTAGTGTTATCACTAGTGGTATTAATAACTGGAGTGTAACGATCAGAAGTTTCATTTTCGCTTATAAAGGATCCACCCTCAATTACTAGTGTGCCGCTTTCGTTATTTATCACTGGGTACAGTGAGTTTTCTGTATTCTCTACCACACTAGGATACACATCATCACCGTCTACAATCGTCAACTTACCACCATTATGCACCCAAATTGGCACGCAGTCAGGAACTGCATTCGTAAGTTTATGTCCGGCGAGATCCAAGGTATATTCCTCACCCTCTCCCACCTCAAAACAGACACTGACGTTGTCTGTTAATGTAATAGTTTTAGTTTCTGAATTATATTCAAAACCTGTTGGCGCGTCTGCGGGGTTGAACGCGTATGCACCTGTAGCGCCAATAGCCGGCACTGCTACCACTGCCATCGCCGCCAAATGATATCGTAAACGACTCATTTATATATGACCTCCTTTATTACTATAGTACTATTATACTTAAGTTTTTCTTAAAACCCAAGTATTATCTCCACCAAATTTCTCCAATTTTTATCCCAACGGGATAAAAATTCAAAAAACAAAAATAAAATCAGGGTACATCAAAATCTTAAGCCTTAAACAAAAATTGAAATGGAACCCACATCCATTTCAATTTTCAAACTGGCCTTTCTTGCTAAACTTTTCACCAAAGACCTAATTCATCCATTTTGTTATAAGCATAACAAAATGTCATAAACAGAAATAAAATCAGGACATGTGCCTGATTTTATTTCTATAATGTAGTTTCTTTGCTGGACTTTCTTTTCCAAAGAAAGTCCAATTAAGTTACCACACCTTCACTAACACTTCACCACCAAGTCTGTTTTTCCTAGCCTCACGGCCAGTCATTAAGCCCTTAGAGGTAGATACGATCATCATACCACGACCAGACTTAATAGCCCTCATTTCATCAGCACCAGCATACACACGGCGACCAGGCTTAGAAACTTTCGTGATTTCGTTGATGCTTGCCACCGTACCAGGCTCGTTAATTACAACGTGCAAAGTACCACGTGGTTCACCTTCGATTACATCGTAGCTTGCTAGGTAGCCATTCTTTACTAGTACTTCTACTACGGCAACCTTTAGCTTCGAAGTAGGAACGAGAATTTCAGTCTTGCCTACCATTATAGCATTACGAATGCGAGTAATGAGATCGGCGATTTGATCAGTAGATTGTAATGACATATTTTCTCCTTTCTCCTACCAGCTACTCTTAGTTACACCAGGAATCTCACCTTTAGATGCTTTTTCCCGGAAATTAATACGTGAAAGTCCAAAGCGACGCATATAGCCACGTGGACGACCATCGAGCATATCGCGATTCTTAAGACGCGTTGGCGATGAATTACGTGGCAGCTTCTGGAGACCTTCAAGGTTACCAGCAGCTTTCATCTCTGCACGCTTAGCTTTGTATTTTTCATACATCTTACGTCGTTTTTCGTCACGGAGAACTGCAGATTTCTTAGCCATATTACTTGTCTCCTTTCTCAAACGGCATACCAAAGTATTCTAGCAATTTTGTGCTTCCTTCCTTTGAACCATTTTTAATCACAAAAGTCACCTCGAGCCCGTGAAGTTGAGATGCATCCTCGAAAGTAATCTCAGGAAATACGGTCTGTTCCTTAATTCCTAGATTATAATTACCTTTTGCGTCAAATGCAGTACGAGATACACCGTGAAAATCACGCACGTGTGGCAAAGCAATATTAATCAAACGATCTACGAATTCATACATTTTATCATTACGTAGAGTAGTAAGGTAGCCAACTGGTGCACCCATACCTTTACGAATTTTAAATGTAGCGATTGACTTCTTCGCAAGTCTCGAAGTAGGTGCCTGGCCGGTGATTTTTGCGATTGTGAGTTCTACTGTCTCAGTAAATCTCTTATCTTCACGCTTCTTACCGACACCACATGATACAATTACTTTCTTAAGCTCAGGAACTTGATTGATATTCTTAAGGCCCAGTTCCTTTGCAAGCTTCGCCTTTAGCTCTGTATTATAGAGAGCTTTTAGGCGTGGTTGTGCTGTACTTGCTGCAGATTTAGCAGCAGCCTTGGCAGCCGTTTTCTTTTCCGCCATTACTTAGCTCCTTTCTTTGCTTTAGCGTCTTTCTTAGCATTATCTGTCTTCTTCGCAGTAGCTTTAGTAGCTTTAGTAGCCTCTACTAACTTCAAATTAGACAAATCAATACCTACATGAATAGTTTTCTTGCCACCCTGTGGGTTAAGGTATGATTTCTTCATATGACGTTCTACCATACCAATACCTTCTAGGCAGGCCTTACCATTCTTACGATCGATCTTTACGATATTAGCAGTTTTGCCTTTATTATCGCCAGATAGTACTAAAACTTTGTCATTGATTTTCAAATTCTTAGCCATTTTATAGTACCTCCGGTGCGAGACTAATAATCTTAGAGAAGCCGAGTTCACGAAGCTCACGAGGAATTGGACCGAATACACGAGTACCCTTCGGCGTCTTATCATCGTTTACTAGCACTGCAGCATTTTCGTCAAAACGGATGGTGGAACCATCAGGACGGCGAATAGGAGCTACTGTGCGCACAATTACTGCACGAACTACAGCTTTCTTCTTTACGTTGCCAGTAGGAGAAGCTTCCTTGACTGAACAAGTTACAATATCACCTACATGGGCATAGCGAGCACGAGTACCACCAAGCACACGAATTACTCCGAGTTCCTTAGCACCACTGTTGTCAGCTACTTTTAATCTAGTTTCTTGCTGTATCATTTTATTCCTCCCCCTCTGCATCTGATTTATCTTCAGAAGCTACCTCTACTTCAGAAGCCTTCTTGATTTCATCTGCACCAATTTTCTCAGCCTCTTCGTACTTAGTCACATCTTCTTTAAGTTCGACGGTACCATGTGAGCGCTCAATTACCTTTACTAAAGTATAAGCCTTAGTCTTAGAAATTGGACGAGTCATCGCAATCTCTACACGATCACCCACGTGAGCATCATTATTCTCGTCATGAGCAGTGTATTTACGAGTCTTCGTATATTGCTTACGATATAGAGGATGAGTTTCCCGAGAAACGATCGAAACTGTAATAGTCTTATCACGCTTATCGGAAGTAACAGTT
>JAZQJM010000011.1:0-10980 GCA_045541635.1 Candidatus Nanosyncoccus sp. | reverse complement strand
TTTTAGACAAGTTTAACATGTTGATATTTACCTCTCTTTTAGTATGCATAACCTTTACTAATACTAGTATAGCATATTTTTGCTATTTTATCTCATTTTCCATGTCGTATCTGCCACTAAGTCGCATCATCATTACGAACTCATCATAATACTTTTGCATTCTATCTGGATCCGTATGCCAAGAATTCCCTCCGAAGAAGTAATCACAAAATTCCTCTCTAGCTATTAGCACCTCTCGTAGTCTCGCCGGACTATTGACATTCGCAGCAATCGTATAATCAAAAAGCTCCAGCGCCCGATCTATCGCCATCGCTGCTCGCTTCTCGTTTCCTTTTTCCGTCCACTTAAGGGAACGCGAGACTTCACTACCTATATTTCCCATTTGATATTCAATGGAATGTTTCCCCCAATTTCGCCTCACTTCTTCGCTATGGATATATTTTACTTCACCCACTTGGCTACCACCATTTTGTCTTGTTATAACACATCAATATTTTACAGATTGCTCGCCACTAGTTCAATATCGCAATCGATATATTGAGTACAGCAGCAAAAGTCGTCCACGCCAGATATGGGATCAAACACCACATCGCAGCCTTCGAGTTTCTGCCAGTCATAATTACAAGTGCCAGAATCATTGCCCACATCACAATCAGCCATCCGAAAGCGAAGAATCTCAGCTCAAACTTAAAGAAGAACAACGTCCACCAGAAATTAAAGAATAACTGCAAGAAATACACCACAAGCTCTGACCTGCGTAATATCTTGCCGTCGTTAGAGCGAGGATTTTGTTTGTAGATAAGAAACGACGCTACACCCATCAGGATATAGAGAATCGTCCACGCCACAGGGAACAACCATGCCGGTGGCGCAAAAGGTGGCTGATTTAGCGCGCCAAAGCTCTCCATTACATCCATCGTAATGGCCGAAGCAATTAGACCCACAGCCACTGGAAGCAAAATTAGCCCGATCGCCGACCAGACTAATTTCGCCTTAGAACGCCCAGAGGACTTCTTCGTAGTCCTTGTAGTTTTAGTAGTTTTCGTAGTTTTAGTTTTTTGTGCCCTAGTATTAGTCTTCATAATACTAGTATAGCATAAATACTATCTACTAAACTTTATTTATCTACCACTTCTCCTTCGACTGGCTCATCTGCCCCACCTTCAGAATTACCACTCTTGGATTCATCTTTGCTGGCTTCCTGATACATCTTCGCACCGATTGGCATAATCTTATCAGAAAGTTCCTTAGCAGCCTTCTCCAGTGTATCCTTATCAGCTGATTCGTCATTTAATACCTTCTTGGCTTCCTCTACGGCCTTCTTAATGGTATCCTTGTCCTCGTCGCTGATTTTGTCTTTATACTCATCTGGCATCTTCTCAGCCTGATAGATAGCGTTTTCTAAGTGATTTTTCACATCAATCGTATCACGCTTCTTCTTATCTTCCTCAGCGTGTAGCTCAGCTTCCTTCTGCGCTTTCTCAATGTCCTCTTTACTCATGTTGCCAGAGTTCTGAATCGTAATCGACTGTTCCTTACCAGTACCCTTGTCCTTAGCCGTTACATTCAAAATACCATTAGCATCCAAGTTGAAAGTCACTTCAATCTGTGGCACACCACGTGGTGCTGGAGCAATACCATCCAAGATAAAGCGCCCTAGAGACTTGTTGTCTTTTGCAAACTCACGCTCACCCTGGAGCACGTGAATCTCTACCTGTGGCTGATTATCAGAAGCAGTAGAGAACACCTCAGACTTCGAAGTAGGAATCGTCGTATTACGATCAATTAGTGGAGTACGTACGCCACCCATCGTCTCAATACCAAGTGTTAGAGGAGTTACATCGAGTAGTAGCACGTCTTTCACATCGCCCTGAAGCACACCACCTTGAATTGCAGCACCTACAGCCACTACTTCATCAGGATTTACGCCCTGCATTGGATCCTTACCGAAGATACTCTTCACCTTTTCTACGACAGCTGGCATACGTGTCATACCACCCACCATCACCACTTCGTCGATGTCCTTAGTAGTAAGCTTCGCATCCTTCAATGCCTTTTCTACTGGGCTAGCTAGCCTATCGAGCAGTGGCTTCACCAATTCTTCTAACTTAGCACGAGTCAGGGAATATTCAAAATGCTTAGGCCCATCAGCATCAGCTGACAAGAATGGCAAATTAATATCAGTAGATGGGGAAGAGCTGAGTTCCTTCTTCGCCTTCTCTGCTTCGTCTTTTACGCGTTGCATTGCTGCAGCATCGCCAGTGATATCAATTCCAGACTCTTTCTTAAATTCATCTACTAGATAATTCACTAGTATATTATCAAAATCTTCACCACCTAGATGCGTATCACCGTTAGTAGACATTACTTCGAATACTCCATCACCAAGCTCCAGGATACTCACATCGAAAGTACCACCACCGAGATCAAACACGGCAATCTTCTCATCTTTCTTAGACTCTAGGCCATACGCAAGGGCAGCAGCCGTTGGCTCATTAATGATACGCTTTACTTCAAGCCCAGCAATCTTACCAGCATCCTTCGTAGCCTGACGCTGAGAATCGTCAAAATACGCAGGCACCGTAATAATCGCTTCTGTCACCTTCTCACCCAGAAATGCCTCTGCGTCAGCCTTGATTTTTGACAAAATCATCGCGCTGATTTCCTCTGGCGTATATTCCTTGCCGTCCATTTCTACAGCGACACCATTCCCCTTCTTCACAATCTTATAAGGGCTAATCTTGAGATCGCGCTGCACTTCATCATCTTCAAACTTACGACCAATCAAGCGCTTAATGCCATAAATCGTATTCTTAGGATTAGTCACACGCTGACGCTGAGCGACTTTACCTACTAGGCGCTCGCCTTTCTTAGTCACAGCCACCACAGACGGAGTAGTGCGATCACCTTCACTGTTAGTAATTACTTCAGGCTTACCAGCTACCATATATGCGAAAGCACTGTTGGTAGTTCCGAGGTCGATGCCGATAATTTTACTCATATTTATATCTCCTTTATTCTGGCACTCATACATATCGAGTGCTAATCTACCTCTATTGTATCACACTAGCACTCAAAATGCAAGAGTGCCAGTACAGGGGTGACGCAATTTATTCAGCTTTAGCGTCCTCGCTTAGCCCACTTATCGAGACATTCGCAAATCATAAGCAGCGCAGCTGGTAGTAAAATCGTATGTATCGCATTAGGAATACCAGAGAAGAAGACAAATCCTACTCCATATGCCACCATCAGGGAAAGAATCACGCCAGATTTCTCATGCATCGCCACATATCTAGTCGCTAACAATACCATCACAATAAGCAGTATAATACCCACTATCCCAGTTTCTAGCAGCAGAGAAGCATATTCGTTCTGCACTATCTCTTTAGGCGCAGGCGTCAGCCCCACATCATACAATGCTTGTCCTGCCCCACCAATTCCTACCCCCACCATCACATTTTTAAAATCTTCTCTCCACACCCTTATCGCATCCCCAGTTAATCTTAGCCTAGTATCAGTAGATTCTTCCACGTATCCATCAAAAACAGCTTCCTCTTTTTCGCTCTCAGCTGACCGATTATCAGGCAAACCACCACCATCTACCTCATGGACCTCACTCATCTCGCCATCCTCTGTTGACAGGGAAGCATCATCATCGCTTTTTCCCTGCACATCCACCATTCCTAGTGTCAGCTGATTAATAACTTTTGCCACCCCAGTCGCATAAGTATCGTCGGTCGGGGAAACAGCAGCCAGCATCCCCTGCATATTAAGCGAAAGCAGAAACGCCACTATCATTACGCCGTACACACTGAACACTCTCTTAATTTCCTGCCTTAGCTCTGCTTTCCATCCTCTCGCCACTCTATATGCCCCCCAGAAGATTATCGCCACCACCATCGCGTAGATCGCCCCACGCGACATCGTCAGAAACAGGGTAAAAGCAAACACTGTCATCAGCGCCATTTTCTTCCGATCCATATTATATATACACATCAAAACTGGCGCCAGCATCAAATTTCCCATAAACTGAGGCTCTATCGCAAATCCATCTGGCCGAGGAAATCCAAACATCCGATACGTACAGCCATCGCACATTAGCGTATATTCTTGAGCCACTCCCATCACATCTAGTACGCATTGCACTACGCACCACGCTGACACCACAAGAGCACCCCACCAGAAGACTTTCATAAACCATTCACGCACCCTCACATCAATTGCATCACGCATCATCACAATTAAAATCACAGCCACCACAATTAACCCCACCACTCCAGCCGTCAGCGCCCCTCTCAGCACATTTTCCGACCACATTACCGAGCATATCACAAATACAGGGAAGAGCAGCATTCCCCAGCCCTTCATCCAATCTAGTTTTCTGCAATATCCACTGCTTACTGCCACCACCGTCCCCACCACATCAAAAACTACCAGATAGATCAGTGGCAGGGAAAGCTCAAAATTCATCGTTTCATTGCCACCCAGCCTCATCACAGGGTAATAAGAGAAGAACATCACCACCGGCATCACTACAAATAGTAGCTGCCAGTCTATTCTCATCTTACTAGTAATAGTCCTCCTAGACATTTTTCTTCACAAAATCCTTTAATTCTACGTCAAATCTCTTCCCGTCAAACTTCTCGGCACTTTCCCTCACTATTTCAGGCTCAAATTTCATTTTTTCAAACCTCAGTATTCCATCTTCTAAGGACTTCACCGTCTGTTTATCAAATAGCACACCATTCTTACCATCAGTCACATAATCTAGCGCGCCACCAGCCCCATAAGCAATCACAGGGCAGCCAGTTGCCAGCGCCTCAATCGGTGCAATTCCAAACGGCTCCAGACTAGGGAATAAATACCCTTTAGCATTCGCAAGATACCATTTCAAATCTTTACTACCAAGCAAGGGAACAAACCGAACATTATCATTTCCTTGTGCAAGTTTCACTAGATTACGATGCTCTGGGCCTTCACCAATCACTATCAGATTACGCTTCAATTTCATACATGCCTTGACGGGAATATCCAACCTTTTCCAGTTCACCTGGCGACTCGTTACCACATAGTAATCCGTCAAGTTTTCCACAAGTTTTCCACAAGCACCAAGTTTTCCACAAGCACCCCCACTATTTGCTTCTACTTTTCCCTCACTCTTAGTTCCCTTGCTCATTTGACTTTTATCAAGTTTTATTGTAAAATCACGAATTTCCACTGGTGGATGAATCACCGTAGCTTCCCTCTTATAATACTTCTTGATCATTTCCCTGGCATATTCCGAAATCGTCACAAATTCATCTACCTCTTGTGCAGCAGCAAAATCCTTCTTCCTCATTTTACCCACCATCAGCTTAAAGCAAAATCTCACAATCGGGTTCAAAACCCCAAACCCTGGATTCTCCATATATTCATCGTACATCTGCCAATAATATTGCGTCGGTACGTGACAATACGAGATATGTTTCCCATTTGGCGCTTTGACTGATTTCGCTTCCGCCCCAGTCACTGATATCACCAAATCATACTGAGATAGATCAAGTTTCGCGAACCATCTCTGCCTCAATGGCCCGAGGAATCGCCTCATTCCAGACGGGAAAATCTTCAGCCATCCCGTAATCACTTCGGCATCCTTGAACCAATCAATTTTCCGAGGATTATATTGTGAAGTATAAATCGGCGCATTTGGGTACAGTTTATGAATCTCCAGCAGTACTTTCTCTGCTCCCCCCACATTCGTCAGCCAATCACATACTAGCGCAACCTTCATTTCACCATCCTTCCACGCGTCACCGAGCAAACACCACCAAGGGTACTCATTTTGCCCCTTCCCCACGAAATACTGCACCGATTGTTTTCAGGAAAATCTGCGCATCTAGCATTACCGACCAATTCATCACATAATATATATCCAGCGCCCTACGTTCCTCAAAAGGTATATCTCTCCTCCCACTTACTTGAGCAAACCCCGTCAACCCAGATTTCACCGTGAGAATCAACGACCTATCACCATAATCACGTAGCTCTCCAGGCAGCAGCGCCCTCGGCCCAATTAGCGAAATATCACCTTTCAGTATATTGAACAACTGTGGCAGCTCATCAAGCGATGTTCTCCTCAGGAACAAGCCAATTTTCGTAATCCGTGGATCATTTTTCAAATAATCACCGTTTTTGCGATATTTCTTAATCAGCCCTGGCTTCCCCATCTTAGTAAACGCCTCGTCAGCTGTCATCCCACTCCATTCTGGCTTCATCGAACGAAACTTATAGCATCTAAATTCCCTATTATACTGCGTCAATCTCTTATCAGTATAAATTGGCGAATGCTTAAAATCAGATATCTTCAGCACTATCCATACAATCATCATCGGAATTAGCGTCACAATTATCGCAATCAGCGCAAACACAAAGTCAAAAATCCTTTTAAAGGCAGCAGCCCCACCCGAGAGTGGCGTTAGCTTCACCAGCACAGCCGGTGTGTTACCAATTAGCTCCAGTTCCCCAAAATGCGAAGAAAGCGCTGCTTCCGAAGGCACAAAATAATACAACAAATGTCTATCGGCAGCCTGTCGGAATACATACTCAGTCGACTTCTCATCTGTCTGAAAAATCACATCCACCTGCCCCCTCTTCAAAGCTTCTTTAAGAGAAGACTTCTGCAAATGTTGTAAATCCTTCGGAATAAACTTCTTCCCTGCAACTATCCCCACAATCCTATATCCAGCTTCTGGCGACGAAGCAATATATTCAGCCAAATATTCCGTACTCTTACGATTACCAATAATAATTACGCGCTTCACCCCAAAAGCATTCCGGAACACCCAGCGCATCACAGCCCTAATTAGCATTCTCTCTACCACTAAGAACACAAAAGACAGCACCACCGAAGTTACAGCCATCACCCGCACTGGGAACACATTGTCCCCTGTAAAGAAGTCATACACAATTAGCGACGCTACACTTAATACTGCAGCAAGCAGTAATCGCCCCATCTCCGGTAGTCTCGACCTACCCAGGTAGATCGACTTCTTATATAATCCTAGCGCCGCCAAAATTATCAGCATAATCGGTACAACAAATATAATCGTCTGCACAAACTCAGCCAGCTGCGCCTCAAACACATACGGCCTCGGATCTACGTGTACTCTAATAAAATATGCAGCAGCAAACGACAGAATTAGCATTAATGCGTCACCTATCACTAACGCCAACCTTAGCACAAAATCAGACTTTCTACGCATACCTTAATTATATCATGAACGTTTATTTATTCTGTCCTGGATAATTCGAAAGATCAGCAAGGAGTTCTTTTAAGAAGCTATAATAATCATCTACGTCACCACCTGTAGGTGCCACATCCTTATGGAATTGTTCATATCTCCATACCATAAACTCACCTGGGAACCATTCTGCTAGCTTATCGTGCGTTACCTCATAAAATTCTTCTGGGCCTAAATCACGACTCTCATCACGTAGTTTACTCATCTCTGCATCATAATAAGTCGGATCATACTGCGCAGTAGGCATCGGCATAGCCGTATCGCCTTCGGCTTTCTTCTTCTCGAACTCACGCTTCATTTCTTGTTCGTAATAGTTCATCTCTTTTCTGAGCTCATTCTCATTATCGAGATTCACCCACCTACGTAGCCAGTCCTTAGCATTAATAGCTGTACCACTGGCACGCGTGCGATAGATTTGCTTGAGCTTACCACTCTTACCAAGTATCTTACGTACCTGCCTACCAGCCAATTCCATCTTATAATCATTCAAATCCTTATCACGCTTCTTCTTTGCCTTATTGATATCTTCATCACCATATCTACTTTGAATCTCGGATACCATATTATTATATTTCGCTCTTCTCTCTTCTGAAGATTCCGTATCGGAATAATCATTTAGATACGACTCTACCAAATGCTCCATTGTTGCAGCACGATAATCCGTCCTCATACCAAGGATCTGACCAGTCGTCTGGTCTTTGAAATAGTCCTCAGTTTTCCTACGGAAGAAGTCCTTCACCATACCTGCATTGTCCTTAAATTCTTCTTTTTCCCACACTGGAGTAAGCGCGTATACTGGATCGCCATTCTCATCTAGCTCCAGCTCCTGTGATCCATCTTCATGAGTAATAGTCTTCTGTTTTAGTTCATAACCAGTCCAGAATTTCACAGCACTATTAATCTGCTCACTACCAGATAGATATTTCAAACTTGCCGACAGGAATTGTGGCTCAAAAGCCGTCTGAATCGCCTCACGCCTCTTCAGATATTCTTCCACCCTCCATGGTTTACTTTTATCATTCTTATCGTAGCCATAAGCAGCCATCAAACTCTCATCGAAGCTAGCCATCGCCGTGCGCTCAATACCATCGAGCGAAGTACCCTCCATCAGTTCCTTCGCACTCTTTTTCGCATACATCCTATGGCCATCCGGCTCTATGTGATACCCAGTCAAATATTCATCATAGTTAAAATTCATTGCTTGACGATCATTTTGATTATACACGCGCGCCGTCTCCAGATTGATATATTTGCCAAATCTTCTCAACCACGGATCAGAATCCTTAATGTCAAACATCAAGAATCCAGCCAGCGCCTGCGAAGCATGCGTGCCCAGTTCCACACCACCACCAACGTTAACATCCAAAATCTTGTCAAGCTGCGCCTTAATCATATCAGTATCACCACGCATACTTAACACTCTCAATCCAGACACAATCGCATCTATGTTTTTAGCTGCATCCATATTTTGCGTCAACTCATTTAATCTATATTCCACATCCTTAGTAGGTGGCAATAACTCGAAATACTTCTGCATCTTCGTAGTGTAAATCTTTGCCTGTGAATCATAACCATGTGCAGCCACTGCAGATACATACTGGACATCTTGTATATTGTAATCCATCGTCTTAAGAGCATCTTCGTACCTAGCCATTGCAGCACTCGCTTCATTAGCATTCGCAAAATGCTTCTTATAAGTTGGATTTTCCACCCTATTACCATTAGCATCTAATATCCAAGCCTTCTCACTATCCATATGTGCATTCATGGCGTCTTCCATCCTACTATGGAACCCTTCGGCATTTCTATACTCAATCAATTCGCCACGTGCCTGTTCCATCTTCATCTTATCAGAAGCTACAATGATGTCATTATCGAGTTTCTCCAGCCTTGCCGTCTGAATTCTCGTATTACCAAGTCCGCCTACGCCACTGTTGAACGTATTATTATGTCTCAGTACAGCTGTATCATACTCAATATCTCTTGTCATATCCCTATAAGCTCTCTCACCCTCACGCGACAAGGTCGTTCCATCTTTCCTATAATTTCTAGCAGCACTATACGCAGCACCACGTTTCTGTATTCTGCTCATGTAATTCTTAGTCTTCTCGTCACGATATACTGACCGATTAGCCAGGAACTGTCTCACTCTCGTAGTTGGCAAATATGGATTTTCAGCAGCCAAACTCCTAGCACGCGTCAAATTCCTATGTGAGTCAGCCCAGCCACGGATGCCATTCATTGGCTTATCGCTTAACATTCTCATTCTAGCATTAATCGTCTCGAGAATTGTACCAGAGAGCTTCATTAGACTCCATGCGAAGAACAATGGGAAAATCTGCACAGCAATACCCAGCAAAATCCAAAATCCATCCTTCGCGCTCGCAATAATTGCCCATCCAGCTACACTAGATGCACCGAATAATAGCGAGAACATTGGATAGAATACCAACATTTTCATCAAATATGATTTCCACTTCTTGAACCACTGTTCCGTATTTGGTAATACATAAGCCACCACAGCTAGTGGTGCCACCATAATTAATAGCGCCACTAGTGCTTGCCTCATCGCAATCGTAATTAACCCTACTACTACGGCCACAATTGCACCCAGCACAGTTGGTATCAACATCCAAATTGCACCAGTCTCAAACGCTAATGCCACACCACCAGCCGTCAAAACCGTACCACCAGCCATCGCTGAATACGCCTCAGCGACCGAGACGGCATTCCCTGCTGAGCCCCCAGCTATCGCACTAGTCTCTATAGACTCCATAAACTGCCTAAGTCCATTGCCAATCACATTAGAAGCATCCACTGCCAACGAACAAATCACAAAACTAAGATTTACCAAAATCGCAGCAATAATCAACTTTGGCAAAGCCTTTTTCACTCCATAATTGGAAATTCCCACCCCAGAAATCTGTGAATAGATCACCACCAGCAAGAAGATTATAAATACAATATTCGTAATCCCCTTAAAGTATTTCCAAATCTCATAAATCGGCTCACCATCTTCCATCTTCACTGGGTTAATCACTAAGACATCTTCAATCTTCCCATACAACCAATCCACCGCTTCCGAAATCTTCCCCGTCGCAGGACAGACTAACCAACCCAACGACCCCAGACTATTATCGCACGAAGAGCCCGAGTTACTAGATGACCCCACATCAGATCGCCTAGCATCACTTTCCTGCTCTGTCGCCTCATTTTCCCTTTGACTATCAGTATCTTGCTCAGCCGTCACAGTTGTCGCACCATCATCTTGCTCGCCTGCTTCTTCCCCATTATCAACTTCCGATTCATCTGTAATCTCGCTACCAGTTGCCTCAATACCAGAATCCACTGGCTCAGCATACGCTACATTACTGTTTAAGAATACGTTAGAGAGCGCACTAAATACCCCTATAAATACCAAAAAACAGCCAAAAACAGCCTTCATCAACCGATTTTTCATGGTATCTTTATTTTCCATAATAAATTATGCCTCCCTAACAAGGCTTACCTGTAATTATAGCACACATAAGCATTTTTGTCAATGACTATTACATATTTTCGGCGTTGTTGAATAATTAGACAACCAAAAAGAGCAGTGATATTCTTATAATATGAAAACTAAAATAAAAACAAACACTGCTCATATTAATAATAACACTAAAAAGATAAAAAATTGGTCAGAATATAATAAATCACTCAA
>JAZQJM010000010.1:0-8957 GCA_045541635.1 Candidatus Nanosyncoccus sp. | reverse complement strand
AATATCTCACTCTATGCTACTTGGACTCCTAATACTACAGCTATTACTCTAACTAATACTAATGCTACAACTAGTGGTAGTACAGACGCTAGAGCTACCTATGATTCAGCTAATGTCTATGCTGGTACTTCTGGTACTAGTGCTATTGCCTCTCCAACAAGAAGCTACACTGTATCCGGCTTTAGTACTAGCTACAATAATGCTTCTGGTGCCAGTGTATCTAGCACTGCCAATAAGACATATAGCTACACCTTTAATGGCTGGTATACTGCCAGCAGTGGTGGCACTAAAGTAATTAATGCCAACGGTACTCTTCCATCTAATATATCAGGCTATACTGGAGCAAATAGCATAGGTACTGGTAATAACTATTGGATTAATACAAGTAGTAGTCTAACTTTATACTCACAATGGTCTAATAGCTCTATGACTCTCCCTACCATTACTAAGACAGGCTATACTTGTGGCTGGTCTACTAGTAATAATACCACCAGCATTTCTTACACTAGTGGCTATACAGGATTACACCCTACGTCTAATATGACATTATATGGCGTCTGCGTAGCGAAGACTTATAATCTAGTAGTAACTGGTGACTCATATTTATCATCTATGACATTAAAACAAGGTAGCACTAGTGGTACTACAATAAATGGTACTAAGTCAGGTAATACCGTGACATTCAGCAACCTTACATACGGTGTTAACTACTACTTATACCCAGTCTTTACCAGTGGCTATGAATTTAGCTCCTGGGCTAAGACTGATTCTGCTACTAATTCTGACTTAGGTTCTACTAGTTCAGTAAACACCTACTACAAGATGGGTGCTGGTAATGGCGCACTGACACTTGCAAGTAAGAGTAGTAAGCCGTATCTCCAGAACGTAACTACTGCTACGTGTCCTACTGCTGCCACAACTGTATATGATAAGCGCGATGAGGAGCCATATTTAATTCAGAAACTCGCTGATAATAAATGCTGGCTACTTGATAACTTAAGACTAGGCAGTACAACACTTAAAGAAACACTCTCTACTTCCAACACGAATATGTCGCCAAGTGTAGCATTCGCATTGCCATCGTCTATCTCTACAGGATTCGACTCTTATACGGACGCTCAGATCAATACAACTTACGCTAATACTACCACGACAGGCTACGGTTCTGGCAGTAATAAGATAGGTGTATATTATAACTTCTGTGCTGCTTCTGCTGGTACAATATGTACGAGTGGTAATTCTAGTAGCGCTAGCTACGATATCTGTCCAGCTGGCTGGAGAATACCTACTAGTGGTGAATATCAAGCCCTTTACACAGCCTATTCTAGTAACGCTACTAACTTCCGTAACGCACTGTCTACGCCCCTCCCCGGCTACTACTACGGTAGTTCAGTGACCGATCGGGGTAGCGGCGGCTACTTCTGGTCCTCTACGTACAGCAGTGGTACCAGTATGTACAGCCTGTACGTCAATTCCTCGCGTGTGGCTCCTCAGAGTAGCAATGGTCGGGTCGTCGGCCACTCAGTCCGCTGTGTCGCTAAGTAGTTCTCCGAATTTTCCCCTGAAATAGTCAAATAGTAATTTGGTGAGGCTAAAGCAATCCCCAAAGATGTAATATGAATGGCAGACAGTACCCACCCAGAAATAACAATTAAAACTATACCCAAGCTCACGAAATCGCTAAACTAGTCCTTATAGCGATAACAGCCTAGCTAACACCTGCGAAGCGTTCCAATGTATTACTTATAATAGTTAATCAGCACCCTCGCTCTTAGCTTCCACGACTTAGCCTTTAAGAAGCGATTATGGCGCCAATGAGGGAAGTAATGTCTCAGCATTTTACGAGAGCGCGCGAACCCTACGCGTCCTTCTGGGAATTTAGAGAAATCCTTGTTGGAATCTATCAGCAGATTCCAAATGAAGAACCACTCCAGCTCGTCATGAAATTGTCGGGCAGCACCAAACGTCGCGAATCTATTATATAGTCCCCTCAGCGCCACGAAAATATCGAGATAATGTGGGTCCCATTCGGACTTATGTAGTACCGAATCATCATTTTGATAATAATAGTATAATGGTTCATTGATAGCAGTATACACATCCACGTACAGAATTAGTGCTGATATTAGTTCCATATCTTCGTGGATAATCCCCTCACGAAAAGAGAATTTATTACGAGTCCACCATTCACGCCGTATGATAAACTGCCACGGCCCAGCCCCATAGCGCACGAAGCGACTTTTGTAATCTGGCTCGGATGGCATCACGGCAGACAAATAGTCCTTACGTGAGTTACTATAGATTCTCTCGGCGCCCATCATTACAAGGTCAGCTTTATTATGATGTGCCTCATAGTAGAGTTTGCTAATGGCGCTACTATCAATCCTGTCGTCTGCATCGACAAACCATATATATTCACCATTCGCTTGCGTGACGCCCATATTTCTCGCAGCGCTCGCACCTGGCCGGGTGCAGTGTAACAGTATTAGCTCCATATTGCGCTGGAGGAATTTTTTCTGGTAATCCTGCACAATATCAAGTGTCCCGTCATTAGAGCCGTTATCTACAATTATCACTTCAGCTTTCTTACGAAAATCAAGCAGCGCCAGCATAATACTGTCTAGGCATCTACCCAGGTATTTTTCGGCATTTAGACAGGGGATAATTAGCGAAATTTGCATATTTTTATTATAACCCCATTGTAGAAAATTTACCACGCTACACATTGGTATGCGATATTGTTGAATAATTGCTAGCAAGGCCTGTGGCCCATCCAGCGATATTATGCTTAAGATATTGCATGGACGGGTGACAGTCGTGGAGGGGGACCCCCGTCGAGCTTGCGAGATGGGGGAGGAGAACGACTGGCAGGACCCGTCCAGAGATAACTATCCACAGGGTATCTAATGAATTATGCAACAAGACTTCAGATTTTGCCTATGCTAGACCAGTATAGCAGTTTATGGTATAATCTCTTCCATGATTATCGGGCCAGACAGGGCCCGAAGTAGCTTAATAGTCCTAGTTATGGAAGGGGGAACGGGTAATGTCGATATGGAACGTCATATCAGAAGGAAAAGTTCGTAAGATCTATTCGAACGAGACAAACACCAGGGTGATACTTGTAGCGAGTGATAATGTGTCAGCTTTTGACAGTAGCTTAGGGGTGAGTCTTAGTGGCAAGGGGAGAATACTGACCGATATTTCAAAATACTGGTTCGATCAGACTTCGGACCTCGTGCCGAACGCTTATACTCCAGCTAAGAGAAGTGCTGATTATGGCTTCATGGAGCAGTTTAATGGTGCAGCGATCGAGATGGTGAAGCTCGACATGCTCCCTATTGAGGCGATTGTGCGAGGCTATATCACAGGTGACACATGGGAGGCTTATAATGGTCCAGAGAAGAAACGTGAGATTCACGGTATCAGATTCCCCGAAGGATTGGAGAATTCTAGCAGACTCTCGCTGCCGATTTTCACACCCATCACTAAAGCACCTAAAGGTGAGCATGATCAGAGTCTCTCGTTTAGCGACATGGTAGAGTATCTGGAAGATCACGGTATTCTGGCTGCGCGCGATCGGGCTGAGATTATTAGGGAATATTCGCTGAAGCTCTACGACTACGCATCATATCATTTGTTTCAGAAGGGTATCATTCTGGCAGATACGAAGTTTGAGTTCGGCATTAATCCTACTACTGGCAAAATCATGCTGGCAGACGAATTACTGACGCCAGATTCATCACGATTCTGGAGTGTAGTAGATTATCGCACTGGCGAGCCACAGCAATCCATTGATAAGCAGCCTATTCGTGATTGGGTAAAATCTCATCCTGGACAGCTGATACCATGCGAAATTTTAGAACACACTGGCAATAATTACACCAGGATTCGTGATATCATCACTAGAGACTAGTATAACTGGCGCAGCTAATGCGCCAGTTTTTCATGTTGTAACGAAAATCTTACTTGCTCCTATCCACCCAGCATCCAGCGAAATAGCCCCAGTGACACCAACAGCATAATTAGCCCAGCCACCAGTACGCCAGCGACAATCGCGATCGTCGTTCTCTTAAAGTCTAAGTCTAGAATACTCGCAGCGAGTGTCCCCGTCCAGGCGCCAGTCCCCGGAATTGGAATCGCCACGAAGAGGAAAAGCGCCAAATATGTTCCATATGTTCCAGCTTTCGCAAGTAGTTTATCACCCAGCTTCTCACCCTTCTTTAGGCAATACTTACAAAATTTCCTAAAGGTCTTATAATTACACTTACTACCCCAATCTAGTACTTTTCTTGCAAAGAGAAAAATAATCGGTACAGGCAATACGTTGCCAATAATAGCGATGATGAGTACTAACCATTCTGGTAGTCCCAAATCTAACCCTACGGCGATCGGGATGGCGCCACGTAGCTCGATTAACGGCACCATCGACACTAAGAATACTAAAAATATTTTCCAAAACATGACTCCATTATAACACGCTAATCACTATATACTATAGTTGAAGAATCTATGATTACGATTACGATTATGCTTACGATTATGCTTATCCATTTTTGCTCCTTTCTGTTTATGTTCTTATCATATCAGCTAGTGCTTAAACGAATATTAAAATCTAGATTTTCATCCGAAAATATGACAATCTTGCTATAATTAGTCTATGGAAGAGATTAAGATTCACGGTATCTATCGCCACTTTAAAGGTAATTTATATTTGGTAGAGGACATCGCTTATCATTCTGAGACCGAAGAGAAGATGGTCATCTATCGCGCGCTTTATGAAGATACTCGTCTCTGGTGTCGGCCATTAGAAATGTTCTTAGAAGAGGTTGATCATCAGAAATATCCTGACGCGAAGCAGCGATATCGTTTTGAACTTCAGCAAATACCGAGTAAAGTTACAAAATAAAGAGGTCAAATGGACGAACAAGAGCATAGATATTGTGTAAACTGTGGTCGTGAACTTACCAGCCCAGTCGAGATGTTTCTCTGCTGGATGTGTGAGGCTGAAGAGGAAGAAATTCAGAGAGAAAGGGAAGAGAAGAAAGAAGCTCTTCGCGCTAAGCGTGAAGAGCGTGACGACTTGTATGGTTATGATGACGACCTAGATGACCCAGACGATTTAGATAGAGATCTGGATGATGAGTATGATTCGTATGATGACGAAGACGATTCGTTAGAAGACGATGACTACTGGGATGACTAATTATAATCTGGTCGCCCTAGTAACTCAAGTGTCCTCTCGTCTTTTGTTCCATCATAGAATTTGCTAAGGGCTTCCAGTAAGATTTCACTATTTGTGGCAAGACAAACCACATCCAGTGGCTCTCCTTACGGCCATTCCTTAATTCCTCTAGTGCGCTAATACCTGAAGAGCGGCTGTTTAATATATGATATACTATGATTATTAGCTGATATTAAAAGGAGATGAGTAATGAATAAGAGAATAATAATTGTTGCTATGATCATCCTAGGTATAATTACAGGAGCGACGCTTTTTAGTAACAATAACAGTACTCCTAATTATGGCCGATTTCAGATTAACACAATTAAAGAATTGTCTAGAAATGAGTCATTCAACGACTTGAATCCAGATACTATCCTTGGAGCTACTGAAGAATCTGGTAATCTGTCAGAGAAGACTATTGGTGATCCGGATAGAGCCAAAGTAGTACTGTATGAATATGCAGACTATGCCTGTTCACATTGTGCTGAATGGAGTGCAATAATTGACAAAATGGTGGAGAAATCTAACGGCGAGCTGGCAGTAGTTTACCGTGGTTATCTTTTACCTGGTTTTAAGAATAATGTAGCAGCTGCGTCTGCAGCAACGGCTGCCCAGGTCCAGGGCTGCTGGCAGGAATATAAGAAACTACTATTCGCAAATCAGGGTACCTGGTCAAGGCTGAATGGTGATGAACTTCAAGATGAACTTATTTCTTGCTTTGAGACGGCCTCTGGTGGCAATGGCAATACGGAGCAATTCTTGGCAGACATGAAGAGCGAAGCCGTTGCGAGGAAACTAGCACTAGAATACAGGCTAGGGGAAGAAATCCAATTGAAAGGTACTCCAACTTTTAGGATAGACGGCGAGAACATCGCAATCAGTGATCTTAGGAAGACTATCGAAGAGAAACTCTCCAAAGTCTGATATTGTGACTTTATTAACTAACGGGCATCAATGGCTGACGCCCGTTATGCTATAATTTAACTATGGTCAATAATTTTGAGATTCTTCCCACTGATCCCGAGCAGAGAAGTGAAGCAGGCGAAAATAACCCCTGGGATAATTTGGCTAAACTATCTCAAACTGAAACTTGGGAAGAGCATATTCAAAAAGCCAATGAGTTAGCATCTGATTATACGGGTGGTCGTGGGCGAGACCCCAAATTCCAAGATGAGCGCGATTTTGTTCAAAAAATGGATGAATATCGTCGCGGAAAACTTGAGGGCGATACGCACACGATTGGGAAAACTGAAAAATTCCGAAACCAACGCAGTCAGGAATTTTTTGAGCGTGAAATTAATAGCAGATTAACGGACATTGAGGAACTAGAAATATATTCTGGAGTAGAAGGCTCTGGCGTTGAAAAAACATCAATAAAGTATGACAACCAGGAAATTCCGATATATAATTTAAGCAATTACCCAATTCGCTTTATGCAAACAGTGCTAGATTATAAAAAAGACCTTTCCGAAGACGATAAAAGACTAAACCAAAAGACTATTTCTAAAATGGAAGAAGTGCTAAACGACCCCAGTATATGGAATACTCACGAGGCTGATATAAACCTTACTGATGATGATTTGCAGAATGGAAGGCAGGGTAAATCAAATCGCATTTCTGTGAGTTACATAAATTGTGGTGATGCCGAGAGCCTGAGAAGAAGGTTTAACGGTGATTGTTGCTATGGATTTAGTCATTTAGAGGGTAATTCTGTAATAGATGCAGATATGACAGATATTGTGAGTCGAAGCGATATAGGTAAAGACGATAGTAAATTAACTGAGGACAAAGTTCAAAGATTATTAACTGATTTAGAGCATCCAGGGGAAAGTCATTACAAAGGATTTAATGGCGCCTACAATGAAATCGTCATTAGAAGATATAATGAAAACGGAGACCCTAAACGACCGGACTTTATGGTTGTTCAAGATGGAAATATAAATCCTATTGCGTTGAAACACGCTAAATATTTTAATATTCCAGTTGTAAATATTAACACCAAAACATACCTTTATTCTGATGAGACTATATCAAAAGAATATACAACTGAACAAATCTCCAACAATTATGCAGATTTATTAGCCACAGGTGCGAATCCTGATTTTATAAAATCCAAACTTTCAGCAGAAGCCGCCTGGAATAATTATGACACGCTAAAAACATACATACCAGATTTAAACGTAAATACAGAATTTAATAATTTAGTTGCTGCTAGATACTCGCAGGAAGTCGCTAAATACGGGAATACGTTTTCGGCTGAAGACCAAAGACGAGTATACGCCGATGTGGTATATGATGCTATGATGTCCGATGTTTATGATTTTCTTGATAGAGGCGGAGACAGAATGCAATTGGCCGAGATGGCTAATAAAACTGGGGATACTGAGGTTATAAACTACGTCCAGCAACTTTTAAATTTAATGAAATAGATTTTTGAGTTATTAGTTGTTCGCAGTAAAAAATCTTATCTACTGGTGATTTTAAGAAAATTAAAGCAGGTTTTAGAAAACAAATCAAATAAAAATACCTCCCAACCTTTCAGTTGGGAGAACGACTAGTTGTCGAATATATTTACATTATATCAAGCAATGCAAAAAATGCAAATTTGAAGTCTAAAAAAAGTTGTCTTTTTCTGGTATAATAAAATAAAGCAAGCGAGAAAAAATGAGTAGCAACGAGAGATTAAATTTATCAGAACAAGACAATGGCCATCTTACTGGATGGGAGGAAGTTGCAGTAATGGCAGATAAAATGCCCGCCAAAGAATCTGTCAATAATCTTACTGATGAAGATGATGCTGATGGTGTGGTTGATATGAGCGGGCGAAAGTATCAGGCTATTTTTGAGCGGGCAGAGAGCATAAACTCTGAAAATACTAGAACATACAACACAGACCGCTATAATAAAAACTATCAAATGCTATTAGAAAAAGATAAGGATTTGGCGAATTTATATAAAGGTATACTGACAGAATTCCCAGATTTGAACAATGTTGAACTAATAAATTTTGATACTAGACGAGAAACCAAAAACGGAAAGCCCAATGCGTTTTTTAGCCCTCTGGCTATGGAAAATGGCCAGTATAGGCCGATAGTAAAATTTAATTTTAATGAACCTGAGGTGTATTTTGACGGGACTGAAGGTGGTGGGGATGCTCTTGCACTTGCTCAATCAGTTAAAAAGATTGCTATGGAGGTTGGTGTTGATGCTAACGAGGCACTGAAGAACAAAAAATTTATGACTTCTTTTCTACTGCTGCACGAACTTGGCCACGCTTTAGACTTCAGGCGGAACTATCTAGATGCTAATAATGGGGATTTGAAAGAGGCTTTCATTTTAAATCGTGAGAGTCGTCGGAGAGATGAGATGACGATGCCTGTGCCCGGGGCAATCGAGGCATATGATACCACTAAAGAAGATATGGAAAACCTACATAAGAGATTCGACTCTAGATTTATTGGTATGGGAATATACAATGACAAACAATTGAAGCTGATAGAGTCAAGAAAATATCGAGAAATGCATTGCGAACGGGTGGCAGACGGGTTTGCGAGAAATTATGTCTTGAGGCATTATGCTGATTTTTTCACTCCGACGGAAAATTCTGGAGACGATAGACTTAGCACAAAGTTTGGAAAATCAATAGAAATGGGAGAAGATTTTTCGGAAGTCCTAGGACTTGAAGAAGGCACCAGAGTTAGATTCACATTACTTAGTAAGCCAGAGAATG
>JAZQJM010000009.1:0-45740 GCA_045541635.1 Candidatus Nanosyncoccus sp. | reverse complement strand
TGGACGAAGTTCGAACTTTTATAATCTATTCAAACCCAAATCTAGCTTTTCCTAGCCAAATTATACTATAAAAAGGTAGTTTGTCTTAATAGTTTGTTATTAAAACTTCTCTAGTTTCATTTTTATCTCTGTGTTTTGCATGATAACTTGAATTTGCGTAATTTTTGTCTATACTGTGTAAATTATACTCGCCTTTATCTATCCATTCTAAAAGTAAATCATTTTTTTACTCCTTTATGGTAAGTTCCGTTTGATAGAGCAAATTTGATATGCCTGCTATTCAAATCATCTAAAATATCAAGAAGTTTCCTCTCATATATTTCGTTCCAACCGGTAAATCCTCTTTTATTGTAGACAAATCTGTAATTTATGATAAAATACAAAAAGAATTATTCGTACATTAAGTTTTTATTAGGAGGTGATTAATGTGTATCCAGCGATCAATACTAAAAACCAAGGATTTGATTTTTGTGGAATAGATCTCAGTGGCTCAAAGGCCATTCCACAGGCGCCAAATCCTGAATTTGATGATTACAATGCAAGCATTAGAGAAATCGTGATGGATTATCTAGAATACGATTCAAATTCATATCCACATGACGACGTAGCATTAGCATTGAGATATGACTGCGAATTTGGTATCCATATTATTCTTTTTTCTAAAGTAATTAATCTATCATACAACCCAAAAAGAAATACCGGCTGGAAATACGTAATATCGCCATTAGCCGAAGACGAGTATATCAGGCAAGGGGGCTACAGTGACCATTTCTCCAAAAGCGACGTAGATTTAACTAAAATCTATAAAAATACTTTACAATTTATGGGGATCACTGTGAGTGGGGAAATAATAAAACCGGCAGTACCCTCTATTCAATATAACCAAATAGAGAGTCTCATTATTAACCCCGAATATCTATAAGCCTCAGTATTTTTATCAAATTCCGCCCGCATGTAATCCGGGCGGTTTTTAACGCCAAAATACCGACCTCCTGACGGAAGTATCTGGATGAAGCTCAAACAATCCTTATCTAATACCGAGCCAAGCACATATTTATACGGGATATGTAAGTAAAAACGAGTCCGACATTTCTGCCAGGCTCAAAACCAATGCGCTAGAGATATCTCTACAACCCCATCCATTGTTCCTGCAATGTTACTAATGGTTATCGCAAACTTTGTCTATCCAATACTGAAACTGCCCATCATCATCTTTGAAACCATTCGTATTTTCAAGATATTCCATCCTAACCACCAGTACATAGTTTATAGACTCAAGTGTCTTCTCCTTCAGCTCTTCCGAAGAAGTTTCTTGCGATATTAACATATTATCACCACCTTTCTGAAATCTAAAACCACCCCAGGAACAACAAGTGCTAAATTGCAACCAACCCACACAATTTCAAATATATTATAACAAATATACTTAACAACATCAAAGACCCCAACAAAATACTTGAAGCTTGGCGGAAGCGAGAGGAAATAAGAATCCTCGGTGCTTAGAGCCACCAAATAAGATAAAGTGACAGTAGAGACGGAGTCTCTGTAGTCTATGGCGAAAGATAAAAAATACTAGAGCAAGCTCTAGATTTTTTATTATAGAGTGAGAGGATTAGACTTTTGCTAAAGCAAAAGTCTTCCGTTCCTCCTCGCTCGGAATATCGTGAGCAAGCTCCCGATATTTTGTGGTGATGTGGGTGCGAGAGGAAATAAGAATCCTCGGTGCTTAGAGCCGCCAAATAAACTAAAGTGGTGGTAGAGACAAAGTCTCTACAGTCTATAGCGAAAGGTAAAAAATACTAGAGCAAGCTCTAGATTTTCACCTTTCGCTATAGACTTAGAAAAGCTTCGCTTTTCTACCATCGCTTTAGCTTATTTGGCGGAAGCGAGAGGATTCGAACCTCCGGTACGGTTGCCCGTACACACGCTTTCCAAGCGTGCGCCTTAAACCACTCGGCCACACTTCCGTCTTAATTAATCTTATCATGTTTTCATCTATAAATAAAGATGGTTTATAATGAAAGAATTACAAGATTCTCAATGTGTGGAGTGTGAGGGAAGAAATTAAAAGTCTTCATCGCCTCTATATGATATTTATTCGCCAACATAGCGACATCTCGAGCTTGGGTGGCAGGATTACATGATAGATAGATGATTTTCGGTGGTGTAACCTCGAGGAGACGATTGATTAGTTTTGTGTCACAGCCAGCGCGTGGTGGATCAAGAATGACTGTGGCTTGATTATTAATTATATCTAGGACTTCTTCGGATTTTGCCAGGATAGGATTAAATTCGCCGTTACAATTTTTGCATAGTTCTTTGTAAGCGAATTTATCTATTTCTACCAACGTAAGCTCAGAGTCGCATGCGACCGATAAACCAATAGTGCCCACACCAGAATACAAATCAAGCACTCGCCTAGTGGTAATGTGCTTTTTAATTTCATGGAGTGCCATTTCATAGACTGGGAGATTGATTTGAAAAAATCCGTTCGGTGAATACGAATAACTTCTCCCCATAATCTCGTCGGTCAGTTCATCAAAGACTGGGTGTGGCTGGTGATTCTCATAGAGTCCACCTGATACCTTGCCATCCTGACTACACCTCAAGAGGAGAGATTGATACTTACGCGCCTCTTCGTGGCGTGAATTAATGCCCTGCAAAATCTCTGTGGCTACTCTAAATATCTCTGGACGCTCAATACTGGAGCTTGTGATGGGGATTTTACGATGTGTGCCACGCTGATGAAACGCAAGCGAGCACTCTGCCTTATCCTTATCCCAGAAGAGAGAGTATTCCATTTTGTTGCGATAGAAATAATCTTGGTTATCGGTGAAGATTTCTGGTCTATCTACCGTGATATGCTGCTCGCGAAAGAGCTCTTGGACTAGTGATTGCTTCTCTGAAAGCTCGTATGAGTAATCCATAATCTGCCAAGGGGAAGTAGATAAGAAACATTGGTCATGTGGTATAGTACGATATTTGGAGTTATTATCTATTACGGTCGCAATAGCTTCTTCGTAGTGGGATTTCTTCTTAGTTGTTTCATATTCTATGACATTTTCCCCAGGTAGAGCATTCCAGAAAAAAATCTTCTTACCAGATTCATCGGTACCCAGAGCGTAGCCACCAGGGATAAGTTTGTCTATCTTTATCATAGGTAACATTATAACACATCGTTTACTTCTCCCCTAAAGTGTTATATAATTTAAATATGTCTGCAGGAGATGTGCTACGAGCCAGTGAGGCATCTGCACTTAATGGTGAGAAGTTTTTTTCTAGTGTTTCTGGTAAGTATACAAAAAATAAAAAACATAAGAAACTCAGTCTGAAATCACTCGGTGCTGCTGGTTTTATTACTGTAATGCTCGGTGGGTTTTTGGTGTTTTTCAGTATGGGTAATTTAGTACCTGCTGCGATTTCTGATAAATTAATAGAGGCGACTGACGTACAATATGCGGATGCTGTAGAGAGTAAACTAATTGTCTTCGCGCAGGCTTTAGAAATGGGTGATGTGCCAGATAATACGGCTAATCGATTAAAGAACGAAGGCGTCTTAATTGGTTATATGGAAAATGGTAATTTTATCGAGAATAATAAGAGTGGTAAACAGTCAGTAATATCTTATAATGACGAAATAATTAGTGCTAGTAGTTTTGCTAGTAAAGTAAAATCAGATGTAAAACTATACAACGCATTTAATAATGCTACTTATGATAGGGCTGCGTATTATTATGATGAGTCGGCACGGAAAGTTTTCCAGAAGATTGGCACGAATCGTAATAATTATAACGCATCTTCGGATTTTGATATGGTAATGAGCAAAGTAATGGGGGAGGGGAGCAATATTAATATTAATAATGTTTCCACAGAAGAAGTAGAGAATGAAGATGGCGAAACTTCGGTTAATTATATTACATTGGGAGATAATGCGAGTTCTAGCAGTGCTAGCTTACTCGTGAATTCTGTCAATGAGAAAAATTACGCTGCAAACACAAGCCTTGCTACGCTTAATGCTGCAGATAGCCTCAATACAGCAGATAAGATTTCGCGCGAACAGCGTTCATCATTATTCTTCCTAGCTTTCATGGAGAACATTAGTAAGATGAAAGCCGGGCAAGGAAGTGAGTCTAAGATAAATGAAGCAATGAACTATCTCTATAGGACTCAAGAGTCTGAGGTTGTGGATGTAAAAACCGGTGAAGTGGTAAAAGTATCTGGCAGCATGATGGAGTCTCCTAGCTTGTATGCAATTTTAACCGATGGTGAGATAAAGAGTGAGACAGTAATAAATTATTCCTCAGATCGCGTACTTAATACAGTTGAAAACATAGCTAACAACAAGGCAGACAGTGAGACTCTTGACAATACAGTAACATCATCAGAGAAGGGCGTGAAGGGTACCGTGGGAAGATTTACTTCACTTAATGGTGAAAAATCAGATATTAGTACCCTAGAAAAAGTAACTCCAATTATTAATAGCTCACTAGTGAATAATTCTTTCAGTACGATTGGTGGAGTTAGTGGTGGAGAGTTCCTGGTGGAGGGAGCCGTAAATGTAGGTGCAAAACTCGCTAAAGCTAGTGGTGCAACGCCAGGAGACGCCGAATCTATTCAGAAATACGCAAAAGTAACAAACACGATTCTCGCGCTAGATAGAGAATCAGACAAACTTAACAGAAGCCCACTCGATATATCTTCAAGAAATACATTCTTAGGGTCGATTTTCTATAGTCTAGCAGTAAATGCTGGTAGTGGGAAGATTTTCTCTTCGATTAGTGGGATTATTAATAGTTCGCTAGCGATTATTTCACCAATTCATAGTACTTATGCGAGCGATTCTAGCGATTCATATCTGAGTACTTTCGGAGAGTGTACCACATTACAAAACATCGGCGCCGTAGGTTCAGTAACTTGCTCTGAGATAGCTACTTTTGACACATCTACGCTTGGAGACATCTTTAACGATGCTGGGTTTAGGGACTTTATCAATAAGAACACAACACTAGATAGCTCCGGGACGCGAGTGATTAATAAAGAATCAAAATTAGCTGATTTTATATTATATAATGACGAGAGGGTATCACCACTCGGGGTAATTGATAGTGGTATTCTTAATTCGATCAATAATGGTAGCAGTTCGATTCCTTTCGTAAGTAATTTTATTGAAATGATACAGGAACTACTGGGGGCGCCAGAAGAGAATAGAAGGATAGCATCTGGAGCAAGTTTTGTGAATTCAACAGCGAATAATGACTGGAATGAATACAAATATGCGCAGAGATATATTTCACTAGCAAGAGCAACCGATGCGCTTAGGCAGTATGATGGGGAGCAAACGGCATATAGTAGCTTGGAATTCTTCGAAGGTAATAATAATCCCGTGATAGCATTCCTTAATAATTATTACAATGAGATTGCTAACAATTAATTATTAATAGCTTCCACACTCGTAATTATTACTTGATTGTCTTTAAAGTTATCAATTAGGCATTTACGTCGCCCCTCGTCTAGTTCGGAAAATACATCGTCTAATAGGATAATTGGTTTCTCGTGATAAATATCATATATATCATTTGCTTCTAAAAATTTAAGAGCGAGGATAATCGACCTCGTCTCACCTCTAGAGGCTGAACCATTAGCCTTCTGGTCGTTAAAAAGAAATTCAAAATCATCCCGATGGATACCGAAGCTAGTATGTCCAAGAAAACTATCTTTCTTAAAGTTATTTTCTAGTATACTTAGATAAGTGGCTTCATTAATATCACTGATTTCGGTGTTATAATTAATTCTAACTATATCTTGATTCTTCGCAATAGAGTGATAAGTATCTGTGATATTTTGATTAATTTTATTAACTAGATTACGTCTAGTATTTGCTACCATGGTACCATATCTAGATAGGAGCAAATTCCAGGAGAAAACTGCCGACTCGGGGAGATTTTCTTGTTTCAATAATTCATTACGTTGGCGAAGAGCTTTCTCGTAGCGTGAAAGATTAATACTATAATCATCATAAAGTTGTCCAAAGTACCGATCAAAATATTCACGATGGCGCGAAGGGGAACCACTTATAATATTTAGATCTGATGGCAGAAAAAGAATAGTAGGATACTTGGATTTCTTAGGGAGGCGCCTAGTTTTCTTATCTTTCGCAATGAAAGTCTTAGCTTTGGTGTCGTAACTAGCGATAACCGATTCACCATTATCATAATTAAGTACAATGCGATAAAAATCCTCGCCTCGCTTCAGGATATCTGGATCAGTGGCACGGAAACTTTTACCGTTAGTTAGAATGTAGATTGCTTCTAGTATTGAAGTCTTACCCCAGCCGTTTTCACCCAGAATAAGGGTGGTGGTGGGGTTACATTCTAAATGATACGAGTCGTGATTACGAAAATTAGTGAGAGTAATATCTTTAATGATCATGAATTAAGTGGCATTATAATATGAGTGTAGTCATCTGAAGATTTATTCTTGAGAATAATCGGGCTAATACGATTAGCGAAGCATAGATGTATTTCATCCTCGTCTAGTACATTTATAGCATCCAGGAGGAAACGTGAATTAAGGTTGATTTTACCTTCCTCGGTGACTGATGTTTCTATAATTGAATCATTCTCACCTAGCTCATTAGCGACAGATTTCACTGAAAAGATATTTGGTGCTTTTGCTTCACAGATGATTGAGCCACTGGCGCTTCTTCTAGCAAAGAGTGCAGCGAGCTTAGTAACGCGCGTCAGTTCATTACGATTAACATCTAGATCAATATTATTATCCTTAGGAATGAGACGGCGATAATCAGGGAAGCTAGAATCTATCAGCTTAGAGATGATTTCGATTTCACCACAACGGAAACGAACCAAATCTTCATTAAATGAAAGTTCGATCTCTTCCATATCGTCATTAATAGAATGTAACACTTCCTGAATAGAAGAAGCTGGAACGATGACACTGATTTCACTCTGGACATTCTTGATGAGTTTCTTCTCGGCAAGGCGATAGCCATCAGTAGCCGCTGCTGCGAGAATCTTATCATAAGTATTAAAGTATACACCAGTGAGAGCTGGACGGGTAAGGTCATTAGAACTTGCCACTGTGACTTGACTCATACTATTCTTGAATTCATCAATCCCCATCTTAAATACCACTGCTTCATCTTCATTAATCTCTGGTAATTCTGGAAAATCATCAGCAAGCGTACCGTTAATGGTGGATGAATATTTACCTGATGTAATGGTAATCTTGTTGTCTTCTGAGGTGATCTTAATGATTTCACCCTTAGGGAGATTCGAGACAAATTCTGCTAAGAGCTTAGCTGGTACAGTAACTACACCATCCTTAGAGCTAGACACAGGGAGAAAATCAACTATAGCCATGTCTAGATTGGTAGTGATTAAAGATACCTTACCAGAGTCTACTCTAATGAGTACATTATTTAATACTGGGAGAGTAACTTTGCCTACAGCAATGCGACTAACATTATTAAGGGCTTTGGCTAATTTTTCTTGTAAAACTTCTATTTCCATACCAATCCTCCTTTAATTATATTATTAATAAATTATTAGTAGTAGTTATAGTAGTGTCTGTGGAAATGTGGATAACATTGGGTAGATATAGGGGTGAGAATTTGTTTATAAAACTGTGAAAAAGTGGGAAAAACGTGGTGAATAAATTATTTAATGTTGTGGAATTGTTAATTTGGGTGAGTTTTTCGCGGAGTTTTGCTGTGGATATACACAAAGATTTGCGCGTAGATTTGCACAAGTTTTGCACAATTTGGTAATTAATCATAGATTTTCTCCTTAATTTCTTCGATTTGGTCGCGGAGGGTGAAATTGAGTTTAAGGTCATTTTCGATTTTCTTAATGCCGTGCATGACGGTGCTGTGATCCTTGACGCCGACCTCGGTGGCTATCTTAGTAGTGCTCATAGATAGTTCTTTAGATAATAGATACATAGCGATTTGGCGTGCGTTCTTGATATTAGATACGCGTGATTTGCTACGCATTTCTTCGGTAGTAAGTTGATAATATTTGGCTACCTTGTCGATAATACGCTTGCTTGAAGTAGGGCGAAGTTTAGCTGTATGATTAACATTAACAGAGCCGTTCTTGATGAGCTCTAATGGTGTGAGGCCACGAACATCTGACATAAGTAGAATAGTGGATAACTCACCCTCAAGATCACGAATGTTAGTATTGACGTTCTCGGCGATGTATTCGATGGCTTCATCTTCTATTTCGGCGCCGATAAGGTCAGCCTTTGAGCGTAAGATGGCGCACTTGTCCTCAAACTTCGGAAGCTGGAGATCAAAAGCGCCAGCCATGGCGAGACGGGAAGCGAGGCGTTCATCTACTGACTTAATCTGGCTAGGGAGACGATCAGAAGTGATGATGATCTGTTTGTTTAGCTGGTATAAGGCATTGAAGATGTTGAAGAATTCTTCCTGAGACTTCTCCTTACCAACGATAAATTGGAAGTCATCAATGATGAGACAATCAAGGGTGCGAAATTTCTGGTTAAACTCTTTACCTTTGCCTTTAAGGACGGAGTCGACGAAGTCGGCGTAAAAATCGGAGATTGGTGAATAAAGAATCTTATAGCTGGGGTCACGCTTTAAAAGCTCGTTACCTATGGCTTGGACGAGATGAGTCTTACCAAGGCCTGGTCCACCATAAAGAAAGAAGGGGTTATATTGTGTACCGGGGTTATTAATGATGCTCTTGGCGGCCGAAGCGGCAAGGTCATTATTAGAGCCGATAACGAAACTTTCGATGGTATATTTACTATTAAGGCCGTTATTATAGCTAGAGTTCTGAAGTTTCTTGATGGGCTTAATACGTTCCTTAAGTGAGGTGGGGTCGGCAGTGATCTCGCGCGAACGAACTTTGGACTTTGACTTGGTCTGCACTTCGAAATCGATAGAATTCACTGTGACGCCGTTATTGGTAAGGGCTGTAGTAATGACGTCGAGGAATTTGGAACGAAGCTGCTTAACATAGAATGAGTTCTTAACACCGATAATAATAGTGCCATTGTCGGTGGAGAGTAAGGAGGTGTTCTGAAACCAGGTGGAGAAATTAGCTGCAGAAATTTTCTGCTCAATCTCAGCAAGAACATTTTCCCAAACGTTGTACATTAGACCTCCTTATTTATAGGTATTATATCACTTCGGGGGAAAGTTTTCCACAGGTAAAATTTGTTAAAAATATTTTATAATATGTGAACGCTGTACCAGATAAAAGATTTCCACAAGTCGGACGCTACCCCTTAAGTAGTTGTGGAAAACCTCTTGAAAAATGTGGAAAAATGATGTATACTATAACAAGTATTTGAAAATAATTAAATTTTAAGGAATAATAATATGCCGAAGAGGACTTATCAACCACACAAGAAGCAGCGCAAAGTCGAGCACGGCTTTATGAAGCGTAATTCTAGTAAGAATGGTCGTAAGGTACTTAAGCTGCGTAGGCTTAAGGGTCGCGCAAGATTAACTGCTTAATAATAGATTATCTTTGGTTCTTGGTGTATATCATGGGCTGAAGATAATTTTTATGATAATATATAATCAATATGATTAGTAAGAAATACAGATTTCATTCTCGGGGTGGAGTGAGATATGTTTATCAAAAGGGTAAGACGATTCGTAAGCCGAAGATGTCTTTGGTTTTTGTGGAGAATTCACGTGGGTTTACGAGGTTTGCTGTGGTGGTTTCGAAAAAGGTAGCTAAGAGTGCCGTGAAAAGAAACCGAATTAGGCGCCGTGTATACGAGGCTCTTAGGCAAAATATGGAATATATCCCTAAGAAGACTGATTATATATTTGTAGTTTTTTCTAGTGATGTGGCTAGAATGCCATATACAGAGCTGACGAAGTTGCTTGGGGAGCTGGTAGCTGAGAGTAAAGTATGTTATAATAAAAGCAATCATGAATAAGAGTGTGAAGAAATACGTAATTTGGGGGCTTGTAATTGCTTTTATAGTGGGATCGATTATTGTAGGTGGTCCCTTTAACTTGATTGATATTATTATTGTACGACCGATTGTAAATATACTATTTGTAATTTTTAATCTGGTACATGATTTTGGTCTTGCGATTATTATCTTTACAGTACTTGTGAAGTTATTGATGATTCCTTTAACAAAGAGGCAGCTCGTACAGACGAGGCTAATGCGCAAAATACAGCCAGAGTTGACGCAGATTCGTAAGAATTGTAATGGTAATAAGCAACTTGAGTCTCTGCAGACGATGGATCTCTATAAAAGATATAATGTTAAGCCATTTACCTCAATTTGGATATTGTTAATACAGCTACCGATTTTTATCGCAATTTTCTCGTCTATTAGGGTAATTGCTACACCTCTGCCAACTGATAATTTATCTAATCGTGCTTATGAGATTGTGGCGTATGAAGGGTCAGAGATTAAGTCTCTAGAGGATGAGCAGCTAAAATATCTCGAAGTAAAATATAGTGATAATTCTACGGATGAAGAGAAAGAGGTGGCTGAATATAATTTTCATCCACAATTGTTTGGCGTAATTAATCTAGAGGCGAAGGCAAGTGATTTACTGAATCCAGCAAAGTTCTCGCTGAGTGCTGTGTTTATGATGGTGATTACGATTGCTGCGTCACTCTCTCAGTATTTTATGACGAAACAGCAAATGCCGACTGGTAAGTCGGAGAAGAGTAAGAAATTTCGTGAATTGCTAAAAGATGCGAAGGCTGGTAAGGAGATTGACGATTCCGAAGTATCAGGAATTGCAACTGGTCAAATGACTAAGATGATGCCAATTATGATGTTCGTCATTATGATGAATCTACATGGTGCGTTGGCATTTTATTATTTCTTAAGTAATATAATTACGATTCTGATTCAGAAAATAATATATAGTAGAGTGGAAGATGAGATGGATGATGCTACTGATAAGGCCGTACTTAAGGAGCTTAAGAAGGCGACTGGTGGTAAGAAAATTCGTGGGGATAAGATAAAAGAAGCTGAGGTGGTAGAAAACAAAAAAACCGGGACAAAAATAACACGTATCTCCGCTAAAGATATTAAAAAGAAAAGGAGATAAAATGAATAAAGAAGAGTCTATTAGGTTTGCTGCGAAGTACCTGGAGGATATATTAAGTTTCTTTGGTATTAACGTGGCTGTGTATGCGTCAATGGATGATGAAGTAATACAACTCTCTGTGCCATCCACTTCGCTTAATTCATTATTAATTGGACGTAATGCTGATAATCTCAGAGCACTACAACATATTGTATCGATGGCTCTCGTAATGAAAGGGGCTGAAATAACACGTGTAAACGTAGATATTGCTAGCTATAAGAGACAGAGAGCTGATAGGATTGCTGAGAAGGCTGAAGGTTGGATAAAAAGAGTGCGCGAGACAGGTGAGATGATGGAAGTCAACCTAAATTCTGCTGATCGACGTGTGGTACACAAGCTAGCGCAAGATTATTCAGATATTGAGACTCATTCTGAGGGGGAAGGGAAAGAAAGAAAACTATTCATTAGTAAAGTAAGCGAATAGAGATAAAACACAGTACGATAAGTACTGTGTTTTGCTTATGGGGGATGGATTGTGGATTATGATTGATTTGTTGACTGGTTAGCCGGTAAGTATAAGTGATTATTCTGAAACTTCGGTACTTGGGTTAAGGACAATGACGAAGTCGTAACCTTCGACTGGTGCTTGCTCGATAGGAAGTGATTCGATATTATATTGATCTTCTAATAATTTCTTAGTGCCTGGTTTAGTAGTGGTGGAGTAAATGGTATAACCTTCGTTGTATTCACCGAGTGGTGCGTTGTCAATGTCAGTAATGGTGAAGCCTGCGTTTTCGAGCTTTTCTTGTTCTGTGGAGGCGAGACCGATTGTGTCTGAAGCGTTAAGGATGATGATAGTCGGATCTTCGTAGTTGCGTGGGTCACTGCTTAGCATTTTGTTAACATATTCCTGGATGGCGCCATAATTACCTACGCCACCCTTCGGCAAGACATAAGAGATACCGTTAATAGTCCCAGTAGTCATGTAATCTGGGTAAAGTGTGAGCTCACGCATATTATTGAAGTCGAAATCGTAAGTGAGGTGAGCAGCTGTTTTGAGTTCTTCTACTGAGAGATTGGTGCGTAAATTGTCACCCAAGGTAGAGGCAAGGCCTAATATATCAGAAAGTGTAAGTTCTTTCTCGAAAATTTTGTTCTTGATGCCGATGAGGATTTTCTGTTGGGAAGCACCACGAGAGAAATCGCCACCTGCTGTGCCATGGCGTGCTCTAGCGAGACCGACTGCTTCGGCGCCATTAATTGTGTATTCAACGCCTGCTTCGTAAACGGCTTTTGTATAGTAATAATCGTGGATGTCTTCATCTAGAGTAACAGTGATACCACCAAGTATGTCTACAATATTGGATAAGGAAGCCCAGTTAAGATGCGCGTAATATTGAATATCTATACCTAGAATAGTGCCAACTTCTGACATAAGTGCTGTGGCGCCAGCCTCTTCATTGTTTCCATCCATATTGTTACACCAATATACTTCGTTAATTTTGCTGGTGGCTGTGCAGGTGGGGGAAGCTTTGAGGTCGCGTGGGAGACTAAGCATCGCGACATCTCCGGTCTCTTGATCTAGACTAATTAACATAATAGAGTCAGTAAGTTGTGCGCCGTCATGTGTGCCGTTACCTTCGGTACCATCCATATCGTAACCACTAGTACCAAATGCAAGAATATTGGTGCGCCCGTTTTTGTCGGTTTTTAATGGCTCGTATTTTTCATCCATGAGGGAGAAAAGGTCGAAGAGGTTGCCTTGGCCACCAGTGATTTTGGCGATAATATCGTTGCCCCAGATAAGTAGCCAGATTACTGCACCAATAATTAAAGTAACGATGATGAGGGCAATAATGGAAATAACCTTGCGAGCTTTGCTTGGGGCTTTCTTGAAATTAGCTTTCTTAGTGGATTTCTTGTTGTCTTTGGTGGATGAGGTGTCTTCTTGTAGGTTGGAATATTTTAGTTTGCCCATAGGAACCTTTGTGTTATCTTCTGAAGTGTCTGGGGTGTCATCGTCGCCAAAGTTAAAAGCGCTAACTGGTGCGAGAAAATCTTCCACGGTTTGCTCGTGGGATTTAGTTGGCTTGCTGTCAGATTTAGGGGAGGGAGTGAGAGGTTGCTTGTCGTCAGAAAAAACCTCAATCTCGATAGGATTATTATCGATCTCGTCGGTAATTATGGTGCTAGTGACAGTGGAAGTGGATTTTGGCTTAGTGTTGACTTTAACACTGGTAGGTTTACTTACTGGTGTTTTCCTAGCTTTAACTGTATTAGAAGTGGCCTTAAGAGGGGCTTTAGTAGAGACGCGAGGTTTGACAGTCTTAGGACGAGGAGCCATGACGGAACTTTTGGAAGGAGTAGGGCGCTTGACAGAAGAGGACGCAGATTTTTTGGCGTCACGAGTAGAGAGACCGTCAATTGATTTATTATTTTTCATTATATATAATTATAGCATGAGTACAAACAAATTAACAAAAAAACAGCAGCTCGTGGTGGAGTTTATTGAGGATTTTACAGAGGAAAATGGCCATTCACCGTCGTATCGTGAAATCATGAGTGGGTTGGGGCTCTCGTCAGTATCGGCTGTGGCAGAACATATTGATAATTTGGTGAATAAGGGGGTACTCAGGAAAAGCCCAGGAGAAGCTAGGACGCTCGAAGTGTTAGATTTTAGACATGAAGACACGGTGGAGTTTTTCCGAGTGAGGATGATGGATTGCACGGAAGAAGAGAAGAAAGTATTATACGAGGCTGCGAAGATTTTAGGGATAGAACTATAAAAAAGACGTTTTTTCTGGTATAATCTATACTAGGAGAATTAGTCATGCCTCAGAGAAAAAGAAAAAATAAGAAATTGTTAATATTTGAATGCTTAATTTTTGTGTGTTTGGTAGTGGTAGCTGTATGGTTTGCTGTACGTGGTAATACTGACACTCAGAATAGTAACGATAATACTTCACAGAGTAATGTTCCTCAGGTGGAAGAAGAAGTGAAGATTATAGAACAAAAAGATGGCGAGAGTGACGAAGAATTTGCTGAGAGGGTAGTAGAAGAAAAAGAAGTGAAACAATATGAGGGGGAAAATACTAGTAGTAATAATGAGCTGTCTGGTACAATTTCTTATGCTGAAGTGATGAATGGTAACTTGAATTTGAATGTAAATATTGATCAATTTTTGTCGGAGGGGAAATGTGAACTTAATATACTACAGAATGGAACAGAGGTATATACGGAAACGGCGGGGATTATGAATTTGGTATCTACTTCGGTTTGTAATGGATTTGAGATTCCATTAACAGAATTACCAAAAGGTAGTTTGCAGATAAATGTCAAAGTAAGCTCTGATGGGAAGACTGGCACGATAACGAGAGAGGTGAATATTTGATGGTAAGAAGTGTACGACGAAGAGACAAGAGGGTATGGATTGTAAGTGCTGGAATTTTTTCGGCAGTTTTTTTGTTTACGCTACTCGCATTACTTTTTAATAAGATAAATACTTTAGTGGATGCAGCTGATCTGGCGAAGTTTGATCCAGGATATATTATTTCGGATTTTCAGATGAGTAATTATAATTCGATGAGTGAGGCTGATATTCAGAGTTTTCTGACTTCGAAGAATTCTTGTAATAATACGGATTATGGTTATTATTTAAGATTATCTGCTAACAAGAATTATACTTGGCATTGGGCGAATGGGCATTTCGTATGCTTGTCGGAAGAGCGTTTTGGTGATGCAGATAATGAAATAGGTACTGGTGAGACGGCTGCGCATATCATCTGGCAAGCTGCGCAGGACTATCAAATTAATCCTCAGGCATTAATTGTGTTGATTCAGAAAGAGACTGGGTTGATTACGGACAAAATTCCTAACAATTTGGATTATCGTAAGGCGACTGGGTATGGATGTCCAGATACGGCTGCTTGCTCATCTAAATATTATGGGTTCAAGAATCAAGTAAGAAATGCTGCCTATTTATACAGGTATGTACTAGATAATGGCTCTAAATATTATCCAGTAGGTAATAATATTATAAAATATCACCCTAATGACGCTTATCAGTGTGGGAGTTCGTGGGTAAATATTAGAAATCGCGCAACATCGGCACTTTATCAATATACACCGTATCAGCCAAATGCTGCAGCGCTGGCTGCTGGATATGGCGAGGCACCATGTGGGTCGTATGGTAATAGGAATTTCTATCTGTATTTTGAGGATTGGTTTGGTGGGATCACTAGTGATGGTGTAGTGGAAGCAAAGACGAAGTATGAAAGAAATGTGGCTGACGGCACTTATAAAATAGTTCCTCTGTCGTATACTGATAGAGCGATTGATATGGTGGATGGTGTGAAGAAAGGCGTAGTATCTGGTGCCTTACAGACCTTTAGTATGGCGAAAGGTACTGAGTCTGATCAATTGTTTGAAATAAAATATGACACATCTAATGGATATTATAGTATTGTAAGTCCGTATAATTATTTGGCGCTTGATATTGTGGGGGCAAAAACGGCGAATTCTACTAGAGTGCAGGTGTATACACAACATAATAGATGTAATCAAGACTGGCTATTTGAGAAGGATGATGATGGGTATTATACGATTAGGTCGAGATGTTCTGGTAGAGTGCTAGATGCTGCGCCATCTGGGAATTTGGTGATTTTTGATAGTCATGGTGGTGATAATCAGAAATGGAAACTAATTGCAGCTGACGAGGAAGCTAAGACAAATAATGAAAAAACGGTTAGTGATGATGAGTACATGCTGGTATCAAAGCAGTATTCTGATAAAGTGATAGATATTAAAGGTGGCATTAAGGCTGGTGCGACTTCTAGTACGTTACAAATATTTACAAAGAAAGATAGTAATTATAGCAATCAGCTATTTAAGATAGCTTATGAGAGTGGTTATTATAGCATTACTAATGCTGCGAGTGGGTTAGCCTTTGATGTGAAGGGCGCTAGTAAATTATATGGTGCCGGGGTGCAACTGTTTACTCCACATGGCAATTGCAATCAAGATTGGTTGTTTGAGAAAGATGGTGAGGGATATTACGTAATTAGATCTCGATGTTCGTCTAAGGTAATTACGACTTCAAGTAATAACGATCTAACGATGCAAATGTATGATGGTAGTAATGAACAGAAATGGAGCCTTGTAAAGGTCTCTAGTGCTAAGCAGAGTAAGGGGCAGGAGGTGATTAGTGGACAATATCAATTGTCTCCGAAATCTAATCTTGATAAAGCGATAGATTTGAAAGGTGGGCTGAAGCAAGGTATTGTATCTAATGCGTTGCAAACTTTTGCAATTAAGACTGTGGGGCTGGAGAATCAAACTTTTGAAATAAAATATGACGCGTCGAATGGGTATTATAGTATTGTAAATCCATATAATGGACTAGCGTTTGATGTGGCTGGTGGAAGGGTGGACAACTCTACGAGAGTACAAGCATATGCTCAGCATGATAAATGTAATCAGGATTGGTTATTTGAGAAAGATAGTGAAGGCTATTATACGATAAAATCGGTATGCTCTGGTAGAGTGCTAGATGCTGCGCCGTCTGGGAATTTAGTAATTTTTGATAGTCATGGTGGTAATAATCAGAAATGGAAGCTAATTCGAAAGTAACTAGTGAATGAGTTACGACATGACGAAAATGCATACTGAGGATTGGGAAAGGTTTTTTGCGCAGTGTAAGAAAAATCGTAGAAAACTACTGAATCCGTTTTTTAGTAAAAAGGATTTTGTGATTTTAAAATATCAGGAAGTGATGGGCCAGAAGCCTGGTTTAAATGATCCTAAGACATTTAACGAGAAGCTAAATGCGATTAAGATTAATGATAGATTATGTAATGAATTGTGGAGATATGCTGATAAAGCAGAAGTGAGGAAATATGTGGCTGAAAAAATCGGTAAAGAATATTTAATACCACAATATTTATGTGTGGAGAAAATAACGGAAAATGATTGGGATAATTTACCAAATCAGTTTGTACTGAAAACTACTAATGGCAGTGGAACGAATTATATAGTTCGTAATAAGGATGAAGAAAATAAGAAAGCAGTAATTAATTATATTAATTGGCTAACTCGATTGAAATATGGTTACCTGTGGGGTGAATTCCATTATAATAAAATAAAACCAAAAGTTGTGGCTGAAAAACTATTGCTGGATAAAAAGGGTGAAATACCTGATGATTTGAAATGTTATTGTTTCAAAGATGACAACGGGGTGCGAAGAAAAGTACTATATATAGAAAGAGTGGTGGGGGATGAACGAAAAAGATTGATGTTTGATGAGGATTGGAAGGTGGTAGATTATGGGAGTAGCTTTGGTGAGCTTGATATTAAGCTGGAGAAGCCTCGTAATTATAAAGAAATATTAGGAGTAATAGATAAGCTGTCTGGGGATTTTAATTTTGTAAGGGTGGATTTGTTTATACTGGGGAAGAAGATATACTTCGGTGAATTGACTTTTGTGCCGACGGCAGGGTATATGAGACTTAAAGATAAGAAAACAGCAAGAATGTGGGGTGATTGGATTGGCAACTGGGGCTAGTGCGATGTCTTAAGTTTATGGATGGCACCGGTGGTCTTCTGGATGAGTTTCCAGCTGCGACTATTATAGATGGACTGTAATGCTTGAGTTAAGTTATGATTTTCGCCTTCGAGGTCACTATTTAAGTTATGGAGTGAGCTGATTTCTGCATTAAGGGAATTGATTTTTGCTTGGGATTCTATTACTGAATGATGGATATGTTCAATAAGTTGACAAAGGGTGGTACGGTCACTCTCGGTGAACTTGATGGAGAAATATAATGGCGTACCTGAAGTAAAGTGACCAGAGATTTTGATAATATTGTTATGATTAGTACAAAAGAATGAGCGATCTTTAGCGATAAAAGAATTATTAATGATAATGCTGTCTGGGTTAGGCTTAATGGTGATATCGCTAAATTCGATACCAATAATACTGACAGGATTAATTTCGATAGAACTAGTGTCAACTGGTATGACGGTTTCTATGGTACAGGTATCGTTTTCTTTTATGTAAGGAATGATTTGGTAATTATTAAAATCGAATTCTGAATTAGTGTCGCCGTAGTAAATGTGACAGTCGGAGATTTTCTCTTTAATGGTATGCTTGACATTAGTGAACCAAATATTACTCCAGACACTGAGATTAATAGTGGTAATCTTGAGGGAAGTCTTCCAGGCTGCATAGACGAAACTAAGCTGGTCGCGTTTGCTATGATTTTTTACGGTATCGAACCAAATTTCCATAGTTTTCTTGACTACGGGATTGTTATGCTTTTTAATGAAAACAGTCATTTCGTAGAGGCCGAGATTGTCGGGGAAATTTACTGATTCTAAGAAGGAGAGAGTCTCGGTGATTTTATCTTTGCTATCTTTGCGACAACGAAGGCACGCGATAGCCTCTTCGTGAACGGAATTGTGTAAAGTGTGTCTAAAGGCGACGAAGGGGGTCGATTTTAGATAAGTCTTGACGAATTCTATGATGCTCTTTTTCCAAACTACGGAGGCATCCATCCAGACGCTAATGTCGTAATTATCTGCAATGATGGGATGACCGAGCATTTTGATTTTACGGGATAAGCGCTGGTTGTCTAGGGTGTCATCTTCAATATGGACGATGCGCCAAGTATTAGAGGTGAGTTTCTGATTGTTAGTGAAACAAATGTAATCTACGCCTTCTTCTGGATGTTCTATCTCGTGAAGGTTGTCATAATTACCAGTAATACAGGTATAGACACAGATTTTTTTGTTCATAATATTATTATACCATAATTATTAATCTCTGGCAAAAATGTCACGTGTATAGAGCTTGTGGCTGTATTTTTTGATAGCTTTATCGACGCGGTTGGCGATGATTAAATCGACTTGGTTTGCGAAAACATCTAGATTGTTAATTACTTGGCAATCTTGATAGGTGGATGAATTAAGAGTGGGTTCGTAAATAATGATTTCGAGATGATTGGCTTTTAACAGTTCGATAATATCCTGGATAGCACTTGAGCGAAAATTATCCGAACCTGCCTTCATGGTCAAACGGTAAATGCCGACTTTCCTGGGAGATTTATTGAGAATCATATTGGCGATATGTGTCTTGCGAGTCTGGTTGGCTTTGACGATGGATTCGATGAGATTCTGTGGGATACGGCTATAGTTGGAAAGAAGCTGCTTGGTATCTTTTGGTAGGCAATAACCACCATAGCCGAAAGATGGATTATTGTAGAAATTGCCAATGCGTGGATCGGATGAGACGCCCTCAATAATATTCTTAGTTTCTAAATGATTGATTTCGGCAAAAGTGTCAAGTTCATTAAAATAAGCGATGCGAAGAGCTAGATAGGTATTAGCGAATAATTTGACAGCTTCGGCCTCGGTGGGTGACATGTAGATGACCGGTGGGTCGTTCAGGGCACAAGATTTTAATAACTCGCCAAATTCTCTAGCTTCTTTCGTGGTGTCACCTATAATAATACGAGATGGATAGAGATTATCATAAAGGGATTTACCTTCACGTAGAAATTCTGGAGAGAAAATAATATTCTTAATAGGGTATTTCTGACGGATGGACTCGGTATAGCCTACTGGAATAGTGGATTTAATGATGACGGTAGTGTTTGGGTTAATATCGGCAACATATGTTAAGACGTCTTCGATACTGGAAGTGTCGAAGAAATTGGTGATATCGTCGTAATTAGTAGGTGTACTAATGATGATGTAGTCGGCATCTTTGTAAGCCCGTACGGGGTCAGTAGTAGCAGTGAGATTAAGAGTATGCTCTTTGAAGTAGCGTTCAATGTATTCGTCGTGGAATGGCGATATGCGTGAGTTGATTTTGGCGACTTTCTCGGGGATGATGTCGAGGGCTACAACTTCGTGATTAACACTAAGTAAAGTGGCGAGTGAAAGTCCAACATATCCAGTACCAGCAATTGCAATTTTCATTAAGACTCCTTGTAATATTCTTTATACCATTTGACAAAATTATGTAAACCCGTGCGAAGGTCGGTGGCTGGTTTGTAGCCAAAGTCTCGCTCTAGGGATGAGGTGTCGGCATAGGTGATGGCGACGTCGCCCGGTTGCATTGGGAGGAGTTTCTGGTGAGATTTGATGTTGTAATCTTGTGGTAGGACACCAGCATTAATTAATTCTTCACCAAGAATATTGACGAAGTCTAATAGATCTACTGGGTCGCCGTGGCCGATATTGTAGATTTTGTATGGTGGGATGGGTAGATTATCTTCGCCAGACTGGATGGCTGGTGGGTGGGGAATTACGAGCATAATACCATCAATAATGTCGTCGATATAGGTAAAATCACGTTTGCAGTTACCGTAATTAAAAATCTCGATGTCTTCACCCTTTAAAAGTTTATTTGTGAAGCTGAAATAGGCCATATCTGGGCGACCGGCTGGTCCGTAAACTGTAAAAAACCTAAGCCCAGTGGATGGGATGTTGTAGAGTTTGGAATAGGCGTGAGCTAAGAGCTCGTCAGATTTCTTGGTGGCAGCATAGAGGCTAACTGGAGTGTCAACTTTGGCTTCAGTGGAATAAGGAATAATGGAATCATTGCCGTAAACCGAGGATGATGAGGCGTATATGAGATGCTTGACTGGGTAATTGCGACAGGCTTCCAGGATATTATAGAAGCCAACAATGTTACTCTTAATATAGGCATCGGGATTAGTGATGCTATAGCGTACACCGGCCTGAGCTGCTAGGTTAATAACATAATCTGGAGTGTGATCTGAGAAAATTTGATCAATTGAAGATTTGTCTGAAATATCTATTTCGATAAACTGAAAATTGGAAAAACCAGTAAGTGTGGAAAGACGGTATTTTTTAAGAGAGACGTCGTAATAATTATTTAAATTATCGATACCAATAACGGTATTGGTGGCGTCTGCTAATAATCTCTGGCATAGGTTGGCGCCGATGAAACCAGCTGCGCCGGTGACTAAGTAAATCATGGGTATATAACCTTTCTGGTTTTATTATATCACAGAATCATTATCTGGCGTATGTGGTATAATGAGTTTATGCCAAGGTGTGATGTAGTAATACCAATTTATAACGCATATGATGCTGTAATAGAGTGTATTGATAGCGTACTTAAGAATACTGATTTTAGTAAGGCGCATCTTATTTTGATTGACGATAAGAGTCCTGACGAGAGGATATTGCCATTACTCGAGAAGTATGCTAGCGAGAATGCTGATAAAATTACACTGCTGAAGAACGAAGTGAATTTAGGGTTTGTAGGTACAGTAAATAAAGGGATGAAATATTCGAAGAATGACGTGCTACTACTTAATTCTGATACGGAAGTATCTAAGGGTTGGCTTGATAAAATTATGGAATGCGCTTATAGCGACGAGACGATTGCGACGGTGACGCCACTTTCGAATAATGCAACGCTAGCAAGCGTACCAAAAATGTTTGTTAGGAACGAACTACCGAGTGGATATACACTGGATAGTATGAATAAATTAATCGTGAAATATTCGGATAAATTATATCCGGAATTACCGACGGCGCATGGGTTTTGTATGTATATTAAGAGGACGGCGCTTGAGACGGTAGGGTATTTTGATGAAGAGAATTTTGGTAAAGGATATGGCGAGGAAAATGATTTTAGTTTTCGATGCTTCCAATATGGATTAAAAAATGTATTATGTGATACGGTGTATGTACTCCATAAAGAGTCCCAATCTTTCCAGGACAATAAAGTAGATAATAGTGCTAGCCTTGCGAAGAAGCATCCAGAGCTTAAAAATGGGCTAGACTACTGGTGTAGAATCCGGGATATCTCGCAGATAGGGGATAATGTTGCTGTGGCGCTTGGAGTGCAAGAAGAGCGAGCAAATATCTTGATGGTGATCCATGATTTTAGTAATATTGAGCAGAATGTAGGTGGTACGACGCTGCATCTACTAGATATTATCGGTGGACTTCGTGATAAGTACAATATTCATGTGTTGTCACCAGAGAATGGGGCATATAAAGTTCATTCGTTTTTCAAGGAGACGGATGTAGTGACGGCGATGTACGAGAAGCCGATTATTATTGAGCCGATTGGGCTGTATTCTAATGTGTACAAGCGAATGATAGAGGATATATTGGACAAATATAAGATTTTTTTCGTACACATACATCATATGATTGGGCAATTTTATGATATTGGAAGGGTGTGCCATGAAAAGAAAATAAAATACGCCGTGACTCTACATGATATGTATCTAAACGAGCCGATTGTGAGTATGCTTGACGCGAAGGTAGTAGGTGGTAAAAAGAACTATCCAATTATGATTGATGCTTGGAGGAAAGCTAATGCAGAACTAATGGATGGAGCGACTAAGGTAATCGCGCCATCTGAATTTGTAAAAAAAGAGTATGAGAAGAATTATAAGAATCTTAAAATCGAAGTGATTCCTCACGGTGTAGATGTGGAAAAGATTGAGAATACACCAAACCTAAGCGAAGTGAAAAATGTGGCTTTTGTGGGGGCGATTTTTCCACATAAGGGCAGTGAAATACTGGAAGAGATGGTGGAAAAGTTAAATTCAAGCGACAATGTAAAAGTGCATTTGTTTGGTATGACGACTGCAAATGCTCACAAGAAGGGTGTACTTGTGAATCATGGTGGATATACGAGAGAAGAGCTACCACAGAAGCTGAAAGACGAAAATATACAACTACTGTGTGCGTTTTCATTGGCGCCAGAATCATTTTCTTATACAGTGGAAGAAGTCGTGGCAGCTGGAGTGCCAGTGCTTACGTTCGATATTGGGGCTGGGGCTGAGCGAGTAAAGGAGAATAATCTAGGATGGGTAATTAAGTACACGAATGATGTGAACAAAATTATTGAGAAAATAAAACAAATCCTTAATAATGAGAGAGATTACAAAGAGAAGGTGGATGCCATCTCTCAATATGCTATAAGAAATGTATCTGAGATGGTGGCTGACTATGATAAGATTTATGGAAATAATGTGATGGTCGGTCGACTTGAGTATAAGAAAATTGCTGAAAGCGTCAGGCAGGCTGATTTTGTGATGGATATGCTGAGGCTGAATGCTGGACAAGCGAATTATCGAGATGATTACCTTGCGATTATTAATTCGAGGAAGTGGCGACTAGTGTCTAAAGTGAAGATTCCGAAAAAAGCTAAAACGACATTGAAGAAAATTTATCATAAGATAAAGGGATGATATGGTTAAAAAGAAAGAAGATTCAGAAAAAATAATTGCCGACCTGAAGAGCGAGCTAGAAGCGTCGATGAGGCGTGAAGATATTTTGCTTGGTGGACATGGGGCTGGTAGTGAAATTAAAAGGGTACTTAAGAATACGGCGCTCGGGCGTGCTGCGCAGAACCCAAATAGTAAGGTGGGTAAAGTGGTGAGAGCACCGAGGACGGTGTATCGAATTATTAGAAAGCCAAGTATTTTGAAGGAAATATACGGTGGGGTAGATAAAGGCAATGAGAAGAAGTCGGAAGAAGTGTCGAAAGATTTAAGAGAAAGAATAGTGCCTATTGATTATTTCTATGGTGTAAATAATCCTAAAAGGATTAATTTGGTAGTTAAGGAGCTGTCTAATGAGATGGTGAAAAAAGCCGTGATGCTTGCCAATGTGGACGGAAGTGAGCTTCGAGTGGTAACATTTAGTGAAAGCGTGGACCCACTGAAATTTAATGAAATAGTAGAGAAAGAAAAATTGCCGAAGTTAAAGAAAATTAGCTTCTATAGTAGTGTAGATCAAGATATTAAAGATAAAGTTTTCAAATTGGAAATTGGTAAGAATGATATTTTCCTAACTGCGCTGGAGTAAAGATGAAAAAAAGAAAAGCAAGCGTACTGTCGATTGAACCGTGGGGAATGAGTCTAGAAGAGAGACTGAAAGTTTTTCGTGGGGCAAAGAAGAATAGTAAAAAGGTGGCACTTTATTTCGTGAAAGGTCCAGATAGCTCGACTTTTAGATATCGGTGCTTTAATACTTATCAAGCTACGCTTAATAGTAATGAGTGGCAGGCTGTGTTTTTCTATCGTAACGAAATTAAGGAGGTACACGAGCTTATTTCTAAGAGTGATTTGGTGGTACTTGGTAGGCAGTGCAGATGGGATAGCGTAGTGAAAAGTGTGGTGGACGAGGCTAAGACAAATGGTGTGCCGGTGGTTTTTGATTTGGATGACTTGGTGTTTGATAAGAAGTACTTATCAGTAGTAATGAATACGATTGGGGAATTTTCGAGCTTGGATTACTGGATCCCGTATTTTATGGATATAAATCAGACAGCTAAGAATGTGGATGGATTCATTGTGACGAATGAATTTCTGGGAGAGAAGATTAAGGAAAGTTTCGGTAAACCGTATAAGGTGATTCGTAATTCGCTTAATGATGAGCAGATGGCTGCATCAAACGTGTATCTTGGGATGAAGGATGAACTTAAAGATGCAGGGCATTTTGTGATTGGGTATTTTAGTGGATCACCGACACATGTGAATGATTTAGAAGTGGCGCTGCCCGAGATATTGGCGTTCTTAAAGACGCATGATGATGCAATATTAAGAGTGGTGGGGTTGATGGACTTCGATGCGAGATCTTTTCAATTGATTCGGGATGGCAGGATAGAGTTTGTATCACCAGTGGATTTTAGAAAACTGCAAAGGTTGATGGCGAGTGTAGATGTAAATATTGCACCACTTGTGATAAATGATTTTACGAATTGTAAGTCGGAACTTAAATTCTTTGAGGCGGCTGTGGTAGAAACTATAACGATTGCGTCGCCAACATATACTTTTGAGAAAGCAATTAAAAATGGCGAAAATGGATTCCTGGCGCAGCAGGGTGAATGGTATGATAGATTGAATTATATATACAATAATTCGGACAAAAGTAGGGCGATTGCACGAAAAGCGCGTGAATATGCTATAAAACATTACTGTGGTGCAGAATTTTTAAATGAGGTAGTGGGAACTTATGACTATTTTACCAAATAAAAAAGTATCGGTAATTGTGCCGAATTATAATTATGGTAAATACCTTAATAAGAGGATAAGTAGTATTTTGAGACAAACTTATCCAATATATGAATTAATTATTCTGGACGATGCTTCTCATGATAATAGTGATGAAATACTTAAAAGGATAGAATCCAATATTAAGCAAAAGCAACCAGGATTAAAGTTCAAGATAATAAAGAATAAAAATAACTCTGGTAAGGCGATTTTGCAGTGGAAAAAGGGATTTGAAGAAGCGAGTGGTGATTATGTGTGGATAGCTGAGGCTGATGATTTGTCGCGAAGAAAATTCCTTGAAGAAGTGATGAGGGGATTCGAGGACGAGAAGGTGGCCTTATCGTATACTGAATCTATGATAATAAATGGTGCAGGGGTAATGCTGGCGCCGAATTTTAGATGGTCTAGAGATAAAGAGAAGATTGGACATTATCGACATAGCTACATCAAAAATGGTGAGCAAGAAATAAAAGAGATTATGGCAATTAGGTGTTCGATTCCGAATGTGTCTGCTGTAGTATTTCGCAATGATAAAAGGATAATTGAATATCTGAAAGAGGCTGCGAAATTTGCGCAGGTGGGAGATTGGTATTTGTATTTGAAAATATTAGAAAATGGAAAAATATCTTACAACCATAAGTCGCTGAATATGTTTAGGGTGCATAAGGATAGTGTGACTGGTAAGTCAAAGGGCAACGATAAACATTATCATGAAGTAGTGCAGATACATGAAATGATAAAAAATAAATACCAATTAGATGATGATACGTTAAGATACATATATATAGAAGAAAAACGATTGGGTGTGATATAATAGGAGGCATGAGAGAGTTGGAGTGGCCGTTTGACGGTGAAGTAATACTTAGGAAAAAGAAAGCAATTAAGAGGGAATTGCTTGAAAAAGGTGGAAAGTTCGTAGAGAAGAGAATCGCGATACTTGGTGGAGTAACAACTAGCAATATTAAATTAATGCTGGAGTTATTTTTACTGAATGAGGGGATACAGCCAATTTTCTATGAATCGGAATATAATAAATACTGGGAAGACGCAACTTTTGGTAATCCAGAACTAACTGAGTTTGCGCCTGAAATTATTTATATCTGTACTTCGTGGCGTAATATTATTAACTTTCCTAGCTTGGGGCAGTCAAAGGCTGAAGTCGATGCTGTGCTGGGTAGTGAATATGAGCGTTTTGAGAATATGTGGGAGACACTTTTTGCAAAATACCATTGTACGATTATTCAGAATAATTTTGAATTTCCTTTCTATAGGCTACTTGGTAATAAGGACGCAACAGATGTTCATGGTAAGGTTAATTTCTTGACTCGGATGAATCTGAAGTTTGCTGAATATGCTGAAGCGCATGAGAATTTCTTCATTAATGATATTAATTATCAGTCTGCGATGTATGGGATTGAGAGATGGGCTGATCCGTTCTATTGGTATATGTATAAATATACGGTAGCTGTGCCAGCGATTCCATATGCTGCTTTTGAAGTTTCGAAAATTGTTAAGGCGATACTTGGCAAGAATAAGAAAGGTTTAGTGCTGGATCTGGATAACACTCTGTGGGGTGGCGTAGTAGGTGATGATGGTGTACAGGGAATTGAGATTGGACAGGAAACCGCAACGGCTGAGGCTTATACTGAATTTCAGGAATATTTGAAGGCGCATAGTGAGCTTGGGATTATTCTAAATATTAATAGTAAGAATGACGAGGCGAATGCTCTAGCTGGACTTAATCATGCTGACGGGGTATTGAAGCCAGATGATTTTGTGGTGATTAAGGCAAACTGGGAGCCGAAATCTCACAATATGGCTGCGATTGCCGATGAGCTTAATCTTGGAATTGATAGCCTGGTGTTCGTGGATGATAATCCAGCAGAGCGTGCCAATGTGAAAGGTGAATTTCCGGTAGTGTCGGCACCAGAGATGGGTGAAGTGTGGCATTATATTGAGATGTTAGATAAGTCTGGATTCTTCGAAACGGTGAATATCTCGGGAGATGACCTTAAGAAAGTGGGGATGTATAAGGAGAACGCGAAGAGGGCAGCGCTGAAAACACAATTTACTGATTATAATGAATATTTGAAATCGCTCGAAATGAAAGGGGTAATTGAACATTTTATACCTCTATATATGGCGAGAATAGCGCAACTTACTAATAAGAGTAATCAGTTCAACTTGACGACAAAGCGTTATACTCAGGCCGAGATAGAAGAAGTGGCTGCTGATGAAAAGTATATTACGCTGTATGGTAAGCTAGAAGATAAATTTGGTGATAATGGGGTGGTGTCGGTGGTAATTGGTGCGCAGGATGGAAATACGGTGAATATTGACCTATGGATTATGAGCTGTAGAGTGCTGAAACGCGATATGGAATTTGCAATGATGGATGCGCTGGTAGAGAAATGCCAGATGCTCGGTGTGGAGAAAATAAAAGGTTATTATTATCCGACGGCAAAGAATGGAATGGTGAAAGATTTCTATGGTACACTCGGATTTAAGAAAGTTAGTGAAGATACGGAGGGTAATTCGGTGTGGGAATTCGAAGTAACCAAGGATTATGTTAAACAAAATAAATTTATTAATATAAAGGAGGCCAAATGAGCGAAAAACTTACAAAAGAACAGATTTATGAAGCATTAGATGAGGTATTCCAGGATGTATTTGATGACGAGTCGATTCATGTAACTCCTGAGACTACGGCTGATGATATTGAAGATTGGGATAGTCTAGAGCATATTAATCTTGTGGTGGCTGTAGAGAATAAATTTGGTATGAAATTTAATATGGGAGAGGTAACATCGCTTAAAAATGTGGGCGAAATGGTAGATGTAATCCTAGAGCGCCAGTAATGAACCATTACAATGTAACGGATATTAAAGTCGGACATAAGGAGAGCTTGGTTTTTGAAGTGAACGAAGCAAAAATGAAGGCTTTTCTAGAATTGACTGGTGATAATAATCCGTTACATAATGACCTTGATTACGCGAGGGCGCACGGATTTAATGAAAAAGTTATATATGGGATGCTAACAGCATCGGCGTTTTCGACATTAGCTGGGGTATATCTACCTGGTGAGAAGAGTTTGATACATAGTGTGGAGGTGAGTTTCTTAAAGCCAGTCCTAATAAGCGATTGTCCATTAACTGTTGAAGGGGAAGTGAAAGAGGTGGATGAGAGATTTAAGAGGATTGTGGTGAAGACTCTAGTGCACAATAATTCAGGTGAAAAAGTCGCTAAGGGCATAATGAAAATTGGATTTCTGGAGGCGAACGAATGAGTATTACTTCGCTTAATTTCTTTTTGTTTCTAATCACTACTGTGGTGATATATTGGTTGTGCCCGAAGAAAATCAGGTATATTATATTGCTTATCTCTAATGTGATTTTCTTTTTGTGTGCGAGTGAGTGGAAGATGCTGTTTTACTTACTGGCAAGTGTGACGGCTGTGTATATTGGTACGAGATTAATTGCAGAAAAGTGTAAAAGTGATAGGCAGAAGAAAGTTGTGCTAGTTATAACACTAATGGTGGTGTTTGGGATATTGGCTACGCTGAAGTGGATAAACATTTTTCCGAAGACAATCAATTTATTTGGTGAATTGTTTAATGTGAATTTCGGGCTTAATACGATTAACTTGATTGCGCCGATAGGTGTGTCATATTATACGCTATCACTTGCTAGCTATCTGGTGGATGTGTATCGGACGACTTATGTTGCTGAGAAGAATTATCTAAAAGTGGCAACTTTTGCATGTTATTATCCTGCGCTGGTGTCGGGGCCGATTATGCGTTTCAATGAAATGAGGGAAGGGCTATTTGGTGAAAAGAAGTTCAGTTATGATTATTTTTACTTGGGATTTGAAAGATTTATTTATGGATTAATGAAGAAAATGGTGATCGCTGATAATTTGGCGCCAGTGGTGCAGTCGGTGTATGGAGCAGAAGGTGGAGCATCGGCAGTGTCTGGTGGGCTAATGGTGGTGGCGACGGCGGCGTATGCGATTCAGGTGTATATGGATTTCTCAGGATGTATGGATATAGTGCTAGGGGCCTCTACGATGTATGGTGTAAAGCTGCCGGAAAATTTCGATAGTCCGTTTTTCTCGAAGACTTTGAGTGAGTTTTGGAGGAGGTGGCACATAACGCTTGGGACCTGGGGTAAGGATTATGTGATGTATCCACTACTGAAGTCGGCTGGTTTTCAGAAAATGGGGAGGGGACTAAAGAAGAGATTTGGCAAGAAAGTAAGTAGGATTGTGCCGACATTAATTGCAGTGCTGGCACTCTGGTTAATTATTGGTATATGGCACGGAACTGATTATAAGTATATTTTTGCTGCTGGGATAGTACCATGGGTATATTTTGCCGGTGGGCAGATATTTGACGGGCTATTTAATAAGTTGAGAGAGCTACTACATATTTCTAAGGATAATCTTGGATTTAAGGTGTTTCAGGTACTGAGGACCTTTGCGATGATGTGCTGCCTGTGGTTCTTTGCATGTATACCACATTTGAAAGACGCGCCACAATATATCAAGGCAGTATTAAGGATGTCTGGACTGCCAGAATTTGCTAATTTGCCACATGTGCCGTGGATACTATTTGTAATGTGTGCCGTGGTGGGGTTAGTAGATTATTTGAATTATAAAGGTATTAACGTGCCGGTGAAATTTCATGAGCAGTGGTGGGTGTTTAGGTGGGTAGTGCTCCTTGTGTTAATTGTGGTGATTCTGGTGTTTGGTGCGTATGGTCCGACATATAATGTGAATGACTTTATCTATGGAGGATTTTAGTGATGGAAGAAAATGGTGTCAAATATCATGTAAAAAACTTACTGCAGATTGTGGGATTTGCGGTCTGTGGAGTCTTGGTAGTGCTACTGCTTAGTGCGATTTTTCGACCAGATAATGTGAATAATCAGAATATTGCTGGATTCTATGGAGAGAAGAAGAATACGCTTGATGTGGTATATATGGGTGGTAGTGCAGTGTTCGTGTATTGGCAGCCACTCACGGCGTATGAAAATTATGGAATTACGTCTTATGATTATGCTGCTGATACAATGCAAGCTGAAATGTATAGTTATCTGATAAAGGAAGTGCAGAAGACCCAGGATCCAGATGTGTTAATTATTGATGCAAGGGCGTTTCAGTATCGAGATTCTAATATGAAACCGACTGGTGCAGTGTATCGTAATGTGCTGTCTTCTACGCCGTTTTCGATTGAGAGGGCGCAGATTATTGAAGAAATTATTCCAAAATATTTGCCGGAAGATGAAGATAAATGGTCGTATCATTTTGACTTAGCATTATATCACACGCGTTATGGGGAACTACCATATGATATTGATTATCAGCTAAAAGTGCTAAGGGGTGAGTATGAGCATCCGTATAAAGGATATTTTACGATTAAGAGAACTAAGAAAATCAAAAAGAACCACATAGATACGAAAGAAATAAATGAACCGTCGGAAGAAACTGCGAAAATTCTGGATGAGATGATTTCGCAGCTCAAGGATACTGGTAAGAAAGTGCTTTTCGTGGTGTCGCCATATGAGGAGACTAATGAACATAAAAAGATTTATAACTGGGTGGAGCAGAAAGTGACGAGTGCTGGGTTTGATTTCTTGGATGCTAATGAACATAGGGATGAAATGGGGTTAGATTATGATAATGACTTCTATAATGATTCTCATGTGAATATGTATGGCTCTAATAAATATACAGATTTCTTAGCGAAATACTTGAAAGAACATTATGAACTAGTGGATAGAAGAGAGGATGCGAATTACGATAGTTGGGATGATTTGCTGGAAAATTGGCATGTTTACAAAAAAGAAACGATAAATGAGCTGGAGGAGAAAAAGAAACATGTATAAAGTAAAATTATCTAATGGTCACGAGATGCCGGTGGTGGGGTATGGTACTTGGAAATTAAAAGATAAGCCAGAAACTACAGAGATTATCTTAGACGCTATTAATGCATCGTATAGGCATTTTGATACGGCTTATGCTTATGGTAATGAAATAGCAGTAGGCAAGGCATTTCATGAGGCTAATGTGTCGAGAGAAGAAATGTTTATTACAGGGAAGCTGTGGAATGATGATAGGGATAGAGTCGGTGAGGCGTATAATAGAACAGTGAAGAATTTGCAATGTGAATACCTAGATTTATATCTAATGCATTGGCCAGCTTCGAAAGCCGTACACGAAAATTGGGTTGAAATAAATGCTTCAGTGTGGGATGAAATGGAGAAGTTGTATGAAGCTGGAAAAGTAAAAGCGATTGGCGTATGTAATTTTAATGTGAGTCAACTAGAAGAACTGAAGAAAACTGCTAAGATAATGCCGATGGTGAACCAAATAGAGTTTCATATTGGTCAAATGCAGGATGAAATTAGGAAATACTGTAAGGAGCAGAATATTGTAGTAGAGGCCTGGAGTCCACTTGGTTCTGGTAAAATGTTGAAAGTGGAAACATTGCAGGTACTGGCAGAGAAATATGGTGTATCAGTAGCTCAGTTATGTATTAGATGGTGTCTGCAAAATGATGTGGTGCCTATTCCGAAAAGTAAAGATAGTGAGAGGATGAGGCAGAACCTCGATGTGTTTAACTTCGAGATAAGTGATGACGATGTGCGCGTGCTAAATGAGATGCCGTATGTGGGTGGTTCGGGGCTAGATTCGGAAACGATAACTTTGTTTGGATAATGGAGGAGGAAATGGAAAAAGATAAGCTGCAAGATATCAGAAAAAAGATTTTTCTAACAGGGTATTCTGTGAATATCGCACATCTCGCGTCGGCTTTTTCGCTGGTGGAGATATTGTATAGTTTGTATCTAAATGGGCATCTTAAGGTGAAGCCAGATGATTTGGGTAATCCAGAGCGTGATCGGCTAATACTTAGCAAAGGACATGGGAGTTTGGCGCTATATGTAATGTTGCAGCTGGCGGGATTTTATGACGAAGCGACGCTTAAATCTTTCTGTAAACCAGGAAGCGTACTGGGTGGTGAACCGTGCGTACCGAATATCCCTGGTGTAGAGGCAACGACTGGTTCGCTAGGGCATGGGCTGTCGATTGGGGCTGGAATGGCATTTGCTAATAAGATTGATGATAGAAGTAGTAAAACTTACGTAATATTGGGTGATGGGGAATGTGAAGAGGGGGCGATTTGGGAAGCTGTGATGTTTGCTGCGAAGGAGAAGCTCGATAATCTTGTGGCGATTATTGATTGTAATAAAATTCAGAAAATGGGCCCCGTGGACGAAGTGATGGGTATTAATAACTGGAAAGAAAGATTTGAAGATTTTGGCTGGGATGTGCTGGAAGTGGATGGTCACAATGTGAAAGAGCTGGATGGAGTGTTCGAGAAACCGAATGAGACTGGTAAGCCACGGATGATTCTGGCGCATACGATAAAGGGTAAAGGTGTATCTATTGTAGAAAATGATCCAAGGTGGCACTGGAGATTGCCGAGTAAGAGGGAACTGAAGACTTTCATGAATGAATTAAATATCACTGAAGAGGAGATTTTGGAATGCAGAAAAGTTATATAAGCACACTGTATGATTTGATAAAAAGTGATGAAAGAGTGATATCGTGTCTGTCAGATAGTGGGACGGATTATGATGATTTGATTGCAAGAGAATATCCTAATCAGGTGGTGAATTTTGGAATTAGCGAAAATAATAAGGTAGCAGCTAGCGCTGGTATGGCAAGTTGTGGTAAGATTCCTTTTGTATATACGACTGGGGCGTTTTTGGCTTATCGGTCATATGAGTTTATTCGTGATGATGTGTGTCTGCAAAATCAGAATGTAAAATTAGTAGGTATGGGGTGTGGGCTGGCTTGGTCGACACTTGGGGTAACGCATCATTCTACTGAAGATATTGCAGTGTTGAAGCCACTACCTGGACTAACGATTTTCTCTCCATGTTCGCCGAAAGAACTAAGCGAGTGTGTGAAGGCAGCGTATGAGATAACTGGGCCAGTTTATATTAGAATGGGGATGAGTGGTGAGGAAGAAATATATGAAGGGGATGTACCCTTCGAGGTGGGGAAGAATAATACGGTAATGGACGGTAAGGATGTGGCAGTTTTCGTGACTGGTAGTATAATGAGTGAAGTATTGAAGGCTGCGTCGCGACTGCAGGATGAAGGTGTTTCGGTTAAAGTAATTAACGTGGCTACGATAAAGCCTTTTGATGTGAAATCTGTGAAAGAAATTGCTCGCGATATTAATAATATTATCTCTGTGGAAGAGCATAGTGTGACTGGCGGGCTAGGGAGTAGTATTGCTGACGTGATAGCATGCGAGGGACTAGGTGCTAAGTTGACGAAAATTGGGCTAAATGATCGATTTGCTGAAGGATATGGGACGCTGGATGAGGTAAGGAAGATGAACGAGTTAGATGCCGATAGTATTTACAAGAAAATTAGCAAGGCCCTAAAAGGATAGCTGTGGCGACGGTATAATGGCGTTCATGAGAAATAGATAATTTAATGTTGTAATTTTTACAACATGGACGGGGAGAGCCGTCGGAGTTCTCGAGGATTTCGATCTCTAGATAATGAGGGCTAAAGTGATGATGAAGAGCCTTAATAATGGCTTCTTTAGCTGCAAAACGACCACAAATGTATTCTAAGCTCTTAGTAGGTTGTCTTTTATGGTATTCGGCAAGCTCGGTAGGGGTGAGGATTTTCTCTGGTAGGTGGGGTGTGGCTAGGGCGTGAGCCATACGGTCATTTTCTACGATGTCTACACCTATTTCCTCAATCATGCAGTATATTATAGCATTTTATGATAAAATAGTAAAAAGGAGCAAATATGAAGGGAATTATTTTGGCTGGTGGGTCTGGTACGAGACTTTATCCGTTGACTCTTGGTACGTCGAAGCAGATGTTGCCAGTGTATGATAAGCCGATGATTTACTATCCACTGTCGACTTTGATGTTGGCTGGGATTCGTGATATTTTGATTATTTCGACGCCAAATGATTTGCCGAATTTTGAGAGGCTGCTAGGTGATGGCAAAAATATGGGAATTAATTTGTCTTATATGGAGCAGCCTTCTCCTGATGGGCTAGCGCAGGCTTTTGTGCTGGGGAAAGAATTTATTGGTGACGAGCCGTGCGCGATGATACTTGGTGATAATATTTTCTATGGATCAGGATTTACGAGAACTTTAATACAGGCTGTCAAAAATGCAGAAGAAGGTAGAGCGACGGTGTTTGGCTATTATGTGAATGATCCGGAACGCTTCGGAGTGGTGGAATTTGATGACGCATGGCACGCGATATCTATAGAGGAGAAGCCGGTGGAGCCGAAGAGTAATTATGCTGTGACGGGGCTGTATTTCTATCCGAGTGGGGTGGCTGAGAAGGCTGAATTGGTAGCGCCATCTGCTAGGGGAGAATTGGAGATCACAACACTTAATGAAATGTATCTAGATGAAGGAAGACTTGATGTGCAACTACTAAGTCGTGGATTCGCTTGGCTGGATACTGGTACGGTGGATTCGCTAGCTGATGCGTCTGATTACGTAAGAGTGGTACAGAAGAGGCAAGGTGTGCAGATTGCTGCGCCGGAAGAAATTGCTTTTAAACGTGGGTGGATAAGTGAGCAGGAACTACTTAGAGAAGCAGAGAAATATAAGAAAACAACTTATGGTCAGCATCTTGCTAAGGTGGCTGAGAGAAAGATGAGGGACTAATGGGAAAATTCAAATTCGTCGCTACGGAAATTGATGGAGTATATGTCGTAGAGCCAACGGTGTTTGGTGATGAGCGCGGGTATTTCATGGAGACTTATTCGGAGCGTGATTTTAAGGAGGCTGGGCTTCGCTATGATTTTTTGCAGGATAATCAGTCTTCGTCGAGCAAAGGCGTGCTGAGGGGACTTCATTTTCAAAAGGAACATCCTCAGGCCAAATTGGTAAGGGTGCTTAGTGGTGAAGTGTTCGACGTGGCAGTGGATCTCAGGGCAAATTCTCCTACTTATGGTAAGTGGGTGGGGGTGCTGTTGTCGGCCGAAAATAAGAAACAGTTGATGATTCCGAGAGGATTTGCACATGGTTTCTTAGTGGTGAGCGAGACGGCAGAGTTTGCTTATAAATGTGACGAGTTGTATCATCCTGAGGATGAAGGTGGAATTATGTATGATTCGGTGGGGATAAAATGGCCAAAAATCGATGGTGACTTGATATTATCAGAAAAAGACACAAGGCATCCGAAGCTGAGTGAACTTAATTTTAAATTTGATTTATAGGAGGTAAGAGTGGATAAGAAGACTGTGATAGTAACTGGTGGGGCTGGGTTTATTGGTTCGAATTTTGTATATTACATGCTAAAGAAATATCCCTTTTATAGGATTGTATGTATCGATGCTTTGACTTATGCTGGTAATTTGGCGACACTTAATCGTGCAATGGGACATGAGAACTTTCGTTTTGTAAAGGCAGATATACGAGATGCAGAGGCGATTGATAAGATTTTTGCTGAAGAAAAGCCTGACATAGTGGTAAATTTCGCAGCTGAGAGTCATGTGGACAGATCGATTGAGAATCCTGAAGTTTTCTTAACTACTAATGTACTGGGGCCAGAAGTATTGATGGAGGCTTGTAAAAAGTACAATGTGGGGCGTTATCATCAGGTGTCTACGGATGAAGTATATGGTGATTTGCCACTTGATAGGCCAGATTTGTTCTTTACCGAGCAGACGAATTTGCATGCTTCTAGCCCATATTCGGCATCGAAAGCATCAGCGGATCTTGTGGTGATGGCGTATTATAGGACTTATGGGCTGCCAGTGTCTATTTCGCGCTGTTCTAATAACTATGGGCCGTATCATTTTCCAGAAAAGTTAATACCACTGATGATTATTAACGCTCTACATGATAAGCCTTTGCCGGTATATGGTGATGGGCTAAATGTGCGTGATTGGCTATATGTAGAAGACCACTGCAAGGCGATAGATATGATCATCCATGGCGATACCGTGGGTGAAGTATATAATGTAGGTGGTCATAACGAAAAGTCGAATATTGAAATCGTGAAGTTAATATTAAAGGAGCTGGGTAAGCCGGAATCTTTGATTACTTTTGTAGAAGATAGAAAAGGTCATGATAGACGATACGCAATCGATCCTTCGAAGATTACACGGGATCTAGGCTGGGAGCCTGAGACGAAATTCGAGAATGGAATTGTGAAGACCATTCAGTGGTATCTTGACCATAAAGATTGGTGGGAGCCACTTGAATCAAAAGCTCAGCGAAGAAATGGCTAGTTCCTGCTGGGGTAGTGCTTTGTTATTATTGACACGGAAAAGGAAGGAAAACGAATGAAAGTATTAGTAACTGGTACAAGTGGACAGCTCGGATATGACGTGATGATGGAACTTAAACGTCGTGGTCATATTGGTGTTGGTGCTGATAGATCTGATTCGGATGCTGATTTTGAAAAAATACAGCTAGACATTACTGATAAAGATAAAGTAATGGAAGCTGCAAAAAAACTAAAACCGGATGCTATTGTTCACTGTGCTGCCTGGACAAATGTGGATGCAGCTGAGGATCCTAGTAATCGTGAAAAGGTGATGGCTGTCAATGTGGATGGAACTCGTAATTTAGCTGAGGCTGCGAAAGCATATGATGCAAAAATGATATATATATCGACGGATTATGTATTTAACGGGGAAGGTAATGCGTCATGGGAGCCTGATTCTAAGGATTATGCGCCTCTTAATGTATATGGTGAGTCTAAACTCGGTGGCGAACTGGCAGTTGCTGAGACTCTTGATAAATATTATATTGTACGCATTGCTTGGGTATTTGGTAAGAATGGGAATAATTTCATCAAGACTATGATAAAAGTAGGTGAAGGAAGAGACGTAGTAAGCGTGGTGGACGACCAGATTGGTACGCCTACTTATACTTATGATTTGGCCAGACTGTTAGTGGATATGGTGGAGGCTGATAAATATGGATATTATCATGCTACGAATGAGGGTGGGTATATATCATGGGCTGATTTTGCTGAAGAAATCTATAAAGATGCTGGTATGGATACACAAGTGAAGCGCGTTACGACTGAGGAATATGAGAAAACAGCTGGTAAGGCCGTAGCTAAGAGGCCGTTTAATTCTAGATTAGATAAGAAGAAATTGGTGGAAAACGGATTTAAACCTTTGCCTGATTGGAAAGATGCTGTGAAGAGATATATCTCTGAGTTATAATTACTTTTTCTTGTGCTTTAAGAGGGAAACTTCTTGAATGAGAGTCTTGATTTGTTTTTGCTGTTTGCTGACGATGACAGTGAGAGAAAAGATGAGGATAAGAAGCAGGCCAATAATGGCGACAAATAATAGATTAGATAAAGTCTCGAAGCCAAGAAAATGAGCGAAATTATTAAGAGGCTCGGAGAAGATGATTAGCAGAAGGAAAACAACGGGTAATAATATCCATGGTATGGAATATTTGACTGATAGGGAATTTTTCTTGAGGCCGATCAGGATAATAATGAATAGTAGAATGGCGCCGATGGCCATTTCGATTTTTAAGACGTCACTCATTTATCTCTCCTCAGGGCGATGATTAAAATTGATATAAAGACATTGATAACGTAGTATGCGCTCTTCCAAGAATGGATGCTAGATTTGCCACCAGTACGCTCTTTCATGCTGACAGGAACTTCGGTGACTTTGTAATGTTTCTTGATAAGTTCATAGTCGGAAATGGGCTCTGGATATTCCTTGGGGTAATCACTAGCGAAGCTAGCAATAATGTCTTTACTAGCGGCACGAAAACCCGAGGTGGGATCGTAGATTCTCTTACGGGAGAGGGAATAAATAAGATATGACAATAAACGAATGCCGACACGCCTTAAGGCTGATGATTTGAATCCGGAATGGTTCTTGTCAATAAAACGGGAGCCAATGGTAAAATCGGCCTTACCAGCTATAATGGGGGCAATTAACTTGTCAATTTCTTTGGTGAGATGCTGACCGTCAGCATCGAATTGTACAGCGATATCGTAGCCATGATCGTGTGCGTATTTGTAACCGGTCTGCATGGCGCCACCGATGCCAAGATTGGAGATAAGATTGACATGATTATAGTGATGCTGTTCTAGAATGTTAGAGGTCTTATCGGTGGAGCCATCATTAATTACAATGTAATCGTAACCTGAATTAATGACGTCTTTTACGGTGCTCACGATAGAGTCCTCTTCGTTGTATGCTGGAATAATAAGTAAAGTCTTCATATAATTACTTCTTCCTAGGCTTAGGTTGTTTGGCTTGATTATTTACTATTATAACAGATAAGAATGGCAAACAGCAACAGACTGGGTAGATGTAACGAAATTCAGAATAAACAGGTGCAGCAATTAATAGTGTGACAACTAATGCGACTGGCAGTGAGGCCAGTAGGATAGATTTTAAATCTTTTCTAATGATCGTAATATATAGTAGACAGATGGCGATCCATGAATAGAAACCTATACAATAGATAATTCGCATGGTGGGGTTTTTCTCAAAAATAGCAAGGTAAGTGTCGAAAATTTTGTCTGGTATGTTGCCTTGACTTCGCCTCTTGATGTCAAGCCTATTATCCACTATGCCGTTTTCTACTACCCAATAATTATAGCCACCGTTAAAGTATCCTTTGGTCTGGTCGGACCAGGCTTCGAGATACTGGAGGGGATGACGCAAGCCGAGTTCTAGGTAAAGTTTAATGTAATCGAATTTGTGTTCCCTAAGATAGTCTTCGCCGCCTTCGGAGCGCCAGACTTGCCATTTGATAGGGTCGGAAAGCCATGGAGTGTAATCATCGGCGATTTCGTCGAGGCTACTGACGTGACTTAAGAGCTCTTTCTGTTCGTCGGTGAGACTGGAAGGGTCATCTACGATTACTCTGGCGATTTGCTGAGCTGGGATGGAGAGAGACTCCATGAGCTCTGGTTTGCTGATATTTAGTGCTGGTAGGAGGAAGCTGTTATGAGCAAACGCAAGTATGATAGTGCATAATGTGATGATACAGCTAGGTAAATATTCTCTTGTCTTGAAAATTTGGCGCCAGTAGAAAATCACAAATAACAGCAAGAAGAAGACGATTACGTATAGGCCGTTGCCTTTTGATAAACAAGTAATAAGACTGCTGATAAATAGCAATATGTAATTAGGTACGCTTGGCCCGATTTTATTAAAGAGACGGTACCCGACAGTAATGAAGAGAAGAAGCATAACGGCGAATAAACAATCGGTCCATATGGTCATGCTGTACATGATATGATATGGCAAAAGTGCATAGATGACTAGTAATGCGATAATTAGTTTGGGGTTGTGTTTGGCGCGATAGAGCGTAGAGATGGAGAAAGCGAAAATACTAGCGAAGAGGAGAATTTGAAATACAACATAAAATGCTACGCCAGCATTAAGATCTCCAAAAATATTCCTGCCGAGATTGACGAATAAACTAATTAATAATGTGTGCATGAATGGATGTCGACCAGTATATTCACCAGTGATGGCTTGATCGATTTTCATGGTGCTATCATATGAGAGGTTGCCTGGGAATTTACAAACGAAGAAGACAATCAAATAGACAACAGCAATTATTAAGAACGAAAGCCAGAAAACTTGAGAAGGCTTAAGTTTGAATATTTTTTGATTAATGGATTTGTCGATGTGAGTATTGAAGCTGTCGATGGCTGTGGGCGTCATAATTAACACATTATAGAAAACAATGAAGCTACCAATTACGATGCTGATTAGCTCTATGATTGACGAGATGATATTAGCGCTTAGTGAGAGAGTGGGAAAAAGATTATAGTTGGCGCTGCAGACGAAGAAGGTGAAGATTAGGGCAAAGATTGTCGTAATAATGCTGCTCTTGACATGAACTCCAAAAGATGTCCTAGTATAGCAGGCGAGTATGCCTAGAATGCCAACAATGAGATACGGGATATAAAGGGAACTGGAGCCACGCATAGCCATAAGCCAGAAGATGATGAGAATGATTTCGAGTATTTTGTAGATGGCGTGAGACTTGATCAACTTCATGTGCTATCCTAGATGTGAACAAATAATAATAAGTACGGCTGCAAAACTCTGGAAGACGGAGAATAGATAGAGGAGACGATGGTCGTCTGGAGCTTTTGCTGGGGTGCGAGTGGCGCGAGTGGTGCGTAGTCCACAAGCGATAGACGGGGCGAGGAGGAACACTGGGATGAAATATCTACCCTGCAGGCCACCGACGAAGCCACTACCGACTGGGTTCCATTGAACATATAGGCTGGTAAAGATGAGACCAACGATCGCGATGGTAATTGCAATGATGAGAGCTCTAGATAAATTAGGGATTTTGACCTTAGATTCGGAAGTTTTGTAAACTAGAATGGTAGAAATGATGATTGATAGGACTAGATAGATATGGCCGATTTCGACATCAAGCCATTCGAGCCAGCCACCTAGCATGCCATAGGCAAATTGATACATGCTAGATAAACAAGTACTGAAAATGGCTCGAGCGAAAGCTAATGGATCAGTTAGGATATGCTTGATTTGCTCGGAGGAATTAACGCCAGGGTTGTTCTCGATAAGATATTGCGAGGCGATGGCTAGCCAAATAAAATTTAGAGCAATCACTGTGATAAGTGGTATGATGGTGCGTAGGTATTTGTCCTTCTTAGATTTGAATTTCTGATGCGGGATAATGAGGATGAGGAAACATAGTGGAAGATAAACGATTTTACAAAGAGAAACGAAGAGAATAGCAATAAGGAGAAAAATATAATTCTTTCTGGTGAGTGTGGCTGATTTGTCGTAAGCTAGGTACATAACGAAGCTGATAAGGGCTGCACACATGCCGATGGCGAGACAATCGGCTGAGAGTGAAATAACTTCTTGCAGAACAATAGGTAGGAAAGCGACAAAGAAAAGGAAGTTTTTGCCAAATGGAGCTTTCTTAAGAGCAAAATAGAATAAAGCAACAAAACAGGAGAAATTAAGAAGACGGGCTAGGTATGCTGAGAAGATGGCTGGTAAATGAATAATACGCCCGATGAAGAAACCGATGGACTGCGGAATAAAATTAATGAAATTATAAAGAGCTGCGCCAGAATCGCGAACGAAGACGTAGTCATCGTCGTTTTCGGTATCGATGAGGATGTCGACAGAATTGTCATAAGTGGAATTGGCCTTTGATAAAGCTGCAAGGTCGTATGGTAAATATTCGCCGAAGTCACCGTTCTCATTGGGGCTAGTAATGAAATGCCCGACCGAGATGCCGTAAGCACGGGTAAGGTGAGCTGGTTCGTCTGGTACGCGACCAATAGGAATAGCTAAGAGATAGATAAGGCCTACTGGTATAAATAGGCAGAGAAAAATCTTCTCGAGGCTCCAGCTACGCTGCTTTGCTTTGAAAATGACAAATGCAGCAGCGAATTCCAGAATGACAGACATAATAATTAACAAAATAAAACGCTTGCTGGTATGTGAAACTTCATACATGCTAGCTGCGTAGTTCGCAAAAAAGATATTAAGTATGGTGAAAATCGCAATAAAAGTGAGCTCTTTCCAATTAGTGTGAAGCTTGTCTTTAATCCCAAAGTTTTTCATAGGCTGAGGCTACCTCGTCTGGATCTCCATCCATTAGTATTTTACCGTTCTCGATGAGGATGGCGCGATCGCAGAATCTACGTACTGCGTTCATGCCGTGGGTGACTAGGATAACTGTCTGATTGCCATGTAAAGAGGCGAAGTAGTCATTACATTTCTGCTGGAAAGCTGCATCACCAACAGCTAAAACTTCGTCAAGCAGCAAAATGTCGCCTTTGGCGCGAATTGCAATAGAGAAAGCTAGGCGTACTTGCATGCCTGACGAGAAGTTCTTGAGTTTCTGATCCATGAAAGGACGCAACTCGGCAAAATCGACAATCTCATCGTACATGTTATCCATTTCTTTGTTAGAAAATCCGAGTAGAGCGCCATTGAGATAGACGTTCTCTCGACCTGATAGTTCTGGGTTGAACCCTACGCCAAGTTCGATGAACGGGACAAGTGTCCCATTGATCTCGACAGAGCCTTTCTCTGGGAAATAAATCTTAGCTAAAGTCTTAAGCAAAGTTGACTTACCTGAACCGTTGCGGCCGACGATGCCGACGAATTCGCCTTGGTGGATGTCAAAACTGATGCCTTTTAAAACTTTCTGTTCCTTGTAACCCTTGATGCCTTTGAGCCGGTTGAAAAAAGCTTGTTTCAATCCCCAAGCCTTCTCGGTGGGGAGGCGAAAACTTTTGCGTAGATTTTTGACTGAAATTGCGATACCGTCTTTCATTAGATCTCCTCTGCGAATTTCTTAGATTTCTTACGGAAGAACCAGGAGCCCCAAATGAGCATAATTAATACAATCGCAATGGGGATAAATTTCAGAATAGGATTAGAACCATCGAGATATTGCCATGTAGTGATAGTGGTATCGGTAACGAAACAATAGCGAAAGTCCTGAATAATCTGCGCGATAGGGTTAAGTAGGATTATTTTTGCTGCTGTAGCGTTAGCGCTCGCAACCATACTGATAGGGTAAATAATTGGCACAGCGTAGAAGAGAGCCTGGATACAAACATCCCAGATGGAAGTAACGTCACGGTATTTAACATTGATGGCGCCGAGTAAGAAAGAAATACCAAGCGCAAGAGTATATAATTCTAGAATAAGGACTGGCACGAATAGCCAAGTCCAGGTAGGAGTAATGCCGTCAATCAGTGCGAAAATAACAATGACTACGAGATTAATTAGTAAATTAATAACAGCTGTAAGAGTGGACGAGACAACCACGATATACTTAGGGAAGCAGATTTTGCGAATGAGCTCACCACGGCCAACGATGGCCTGGATGCCTTGATTAGTGCATTCAGTAAAGAAACTCCAGAGCGTAGTGCCAGTGAGCAAATAAACTGGATAATGTGGAATACCGTCGCCGAAGCGTAAGAGTTTAGCGAAAACTATATATAATATAGCAAACATCATAAGAGGACGAAGTAGAGCCCATAAATAACCGAGTACGGAACCCTGATAGCGTAGCTTGAAATCGGTCTTGGTAAGTTCTTTCAATAGAACACGATTATTCTTATACAGAAAATTCGGTATAGCCATGTATATATTTTACCATAAAATACTGGCCATGTTTTGCTAAAGTCTGCGAGGTTAATGGCTGGATATGATTAATGGTCAGAGATGTTCCCTGATGGTTAGGAGTTGGTGCTTGTAGGCTGGATGAATATCCTTAGTGATTAGATGATGGCTCCTGATGATCGGATGATGACTCTTGTGGGCTGGAGTTAGAAGAAGGACCATATTGTTCTTTGAAATGCTCGCATCTTGCTGCTACCCAGTCGAGTAGATCACTCGTAACTATATCATACTCATTGATAGGAATGCCCCATTTCTCATAATCTCTTAAAGCAAATGGACGAATATATTCAATTTGGGATTTTAGATGATTAATAAGCTCGTCCTGGCGTGGCAGGAGAGTGGCTTGATAGATACTATCTACTCTATCTCTGAATTCTGGTAAGTCCAATAATTCGAAGAAAATGGTGGAATAATTAGTGATAGGTTCTGTAACGATGGCTGAATTTTGCTCGGAGTCGCGAGGGGTAGACTGGGCGTGCTCACGTATGGCATTGGTAGTGTATGGAGAATAGAAGGCCTCGTTGTCGGCTGGCCATCTACGACTAGCGAAAGCGAGGTCAAAATCCCAGCCTGGGCCAGCGTGGATTTTGTCGTTTTCGCCGTTTTTATACATATAGAAGCTGGAAAGGTAAGCGTCGGGATTGCTGGAAAATTCGCTAAGGAGATAATACCTCGCAAAGCTGTCGACGTCGATGAGGTTAGCGATGCTACTGTAATTTTTCTGCTTAAGTGCTTGTAAGAATGCATTGTAATCATGTACGAAAGATTGCATGGCTTTGACTTCGTTATCTTTGTTGACGGAATCTTTAATTATGAGACAATCATCAGAAGTGGTCCTGTAGCAGTCTTGCTCGACATGTAGATTCTCGAGCTCGACAAGGATGCCGTAAGGGTCCTTAAGGTTAACACTGGATTTGTTAATTTCGATTTTTGGTACTATATAATATAATCCGTGATATTTGCCAGAAACGTAGAGTTCAATAAACTTGCCACTTACTGGATATGCTTCGCCAAGGATGTTGGCTAGATAAAAGGCAGTATCGTTCCTGAGATAAGTGGTATCGACATTGTTAGCAAGTAAAATCCATTTGCGTGAAGTGCCGAGGTCGAAAAGGTTAGTTTTCTGATTAAAAGTGAGCTGGTAGGGTTTCTTGTTCTGTACCCAGGTGGAATTGCCACGACCTTTAATCTCGACATTGTGATACCTAGTGGTGGTGTGATTGTCGGTGATTGTGATGGTATTATACGGGTATTCGGTATCTTTGGAACCAGAGTCGATGGTGTCTAGACTGACGCCGTTTAATGTAATGTTCATCTCGGGGATGTGTGGCTGGGATAGCTGCTGCTTCACATAGAGGAAAGAGAAAATGGCAGCCATCAAAAGTAATATTATAATAACTGCCCACGAGAGGACATTAGGCCACGTCCGTTTCCTAATCATGACTCAATTGTAGCATTACTCTTACCAAAGACAAAACGGTCATAAAGGAAGAAATTAATAATCGTGGTAACAATGGCTGTCAGAATGAAAGCTCCCGTGCTAAAGACGAATTCGTAGGAAAAAGGAATGCCGAGATTTACACAAATGTTATATGCTAGCTCATAAAGTGGTGTAAAGAGGCTAAAAAATTGAGTGAGCAAGGGGCTTATAACCGAGAGGATAGCGTTCCAGATGAAAAATTTGTAAAGGGAAGCCTTCGTGATAGGGCGCTCTTTCCAGGTAATCTTAGAATGAAGTAGGTAGGCGATAATCGTGGTAACTACAGTACTAATGAGGGAAGAGAGCCAAAGTAAATCATTATTATTAATAATGAGATTAGCTAGAATCGTGTAGAATCCATAGTTAAAAACAGCGATTGACGTGCCAACTACTAGATAGCGGCTGGCGTGCTGGCTAGTCTTAGTCTGCTTGGACTTACTATCTGAAGTGGATGATTTAGCTGCACTGGCTGGCGATTCCTTATTCATATATATATTATATCAAAATATAATTAAAAAATATCTCTGGACAGGTCCTGTCAGTGCTTAATGGGACTTTCTTTGGTAAAGAAAGTCCCAACGAAAGAAACTAGAGCATGAAAATTGAAATGGAAGTGAATTCCATTTCAATTTTTGATTATGGAATTTAAATAATTTTCATTATGCTCGTGGTATAATGTTAGTAATATGAAGGTAATGCATAACTCTCTCAAATCTTGGTCTCCTATATATATATATATATAGGTTTAGCGCTTGGCGCTAGTATTCTAATTATTACTATTAATATACTGATGGGTATATTCATGGGTGGTGCTGCCCACGCCGAATCCTCCACCATAGACTTCTCAGCTACTATTGCTCCTAGTATTAATGTAACTATTCCTACTAATCTAGTTAGTCTTAATGTTAATCCTATTAATAGTGCTCTAGCTACTTCTACTATTCCAGTCACAGTA
>JAZQJM010000008.1:0-3213 GCA_045541635.1 Candidatus Nanosyncoccus sp. | reverse complement strand
TAGTTTCTTTCGTTGGGACTTTCTTTACCAAAGAAAGTCCCATTAATAGCTCACTAAATCATCATTTGTTATACTCCACAGATAGAATGTGATATAATTAAAGAAATGGGGGTGCTAGCTCATCTGGTAGAGCGCGACATTCGCATTGTCGAGGTGAGGGGTTCAAGTCCCCTGCACTCCACCATATTTACGTCCTCTGGGCGTTTTTTTAGTTTGTACAATATATGTTATCATTTTCCCTATCAATATTCTCCCAATTTTACCCAATTCTATTACTTTTATGCTAAAATAAGGGTAGTTCATAATAATAACTGGGTGGTAGGAGGTCCACACATGCGTGCAGAGCGTAATAGCGCAAAACAAAAATGCAAATATATTTTTGTCACTGGTGGAGTACTGAGTGGTGTCGGCAAGGGCATTACTGCTGCATCCATGGGCGCTATTCTGAAGGCTAAAGGCTATAAAGTCACCATGCAGAAATGCGACCCATACCTTAATGTGGATGCCGGGCTACTTAATCCTGTCGAGCACGGCGAATGTTACGTTACGCATGACGGCGTCGAGACCGACCTCGATCTTGGTCATTATGAGCGTTTTCTTGATTTTGAGACTAACAAATATTCCATTACACTCTCCGGAAGTATCAATAAAGAGCTCATCGAGAAAGAGCGCGCTGGTGGCTTCCATGGTAAGACTGTCCAGCTCGTTCCCCATTTTACGGATCTTGTCCAGGAGAAAATCGCCCTCGCCTCGAAAGATAGCGACGTCCACATCGTCGAAATCGGTGGCACAGTTGGTGATTACGAAGGTCTCGCCTTCATCGAAGCTATTCGCCTCTTTGCTAACCGAGTCGGACGCGAGAACTGTCTCTATCTCTCGGTTATTTTTGTGCCATGGCTGAATACTTCTAAAGAGCTTAAGACAAAACCAGCCCAGAACGCCCTCAAGGACCTTCGAGGTTTCGGCATTATCCCAGATATCGTCTGTGTACGTACCGAACGTCCAGCCCCACGCTCCATCTGTGAGAAGATCGCAGCTTTTGCCGGGCTAAACCCTGACGCCGTACTCAATCTCCCAGACATCAATTCCGTCTACGACGTACCACTAAATGTCCTGAAATCGGGCGTTCTCGAGATTCTCAATCGCTTCGTTGGCGATGACTCTGTGCCAGACATGAAAGAGTGGACTGAATTCTCCGATTGGCGCGCCACTAATTGGCCCAAGACTGTCAAAGTCGGCCTTGTTGCCAAATATGTCGGCAACGAAGATACATATATCTGCGTCACCGAAGCCCTTAAAGCAGCAGCTGCCCATAACAAGGTCAATCTCGAACTTAAATGGATTAACGCTGAGACCGTCACTGAAGAGGATTTGCAATCAGTGGATGGCATCGTCGTACCAGGAGGCTTCGGCGAGCGTGGCGTCGAAGGCAAAATCAAAGCAGCCGACTACGCTCTCACCCATGATATGCCCTATCTCGGCCTTTGTCTCGGTATGCAGGTCGCCTGTATTGCTGCAGCCAGGCGAGGTGGCGTTAAGAATGCTAGCTCCGAAGAATTTGGCGCCTCTAGCAAGCAGCATAACAATGTCGTTTACATTATGGAGGGCCAAGCCGGCAAAGAATCTACTGGTGGCACCATGCGTCTAGGCGACTACGAGGCCAAGCTGAAGAAATCTTCCCACACAGCCCAGATTTATCGAGATTCTGCCGAGAAAAATCACGACCCCAGCACCACCATTTTGAAGAGTGGCGACGTCAAAGTCACCGAGCGTCATCGCCATCGCTACGAAGTAAACCAAGATTTTCTCCCACAGATCGAAGCAGGAGGCTTAACAGTTTCTGGCACTTCTCCAGATGGCAAACTCGTCGAATTTGTCGAAGCTCCAGATCTAAAATTTTTCCAAGCCACCCAAGCTCACCCAGAGTTCAAATCTCGCCCACTTCGTGTACATCCATTATTTATGGAATTTATTAGGTCTCTAATTCAGTAATATTTCTCAAATTAGTCAATAGTGCAACCAGCTCCACCCCAGATTAGCGAGCATATTGACTTTTTCTTATTTTTGTGCTATAATTAGAAGGTTAAGCATTTTACTCATCCGTAAAAGCTTATCCGTAACTTAACACGATCCGAGATACAGCAAATTAGTTTTCTTTTCAAAAGGGGGAATGTAAAGTGGAACACTTAAGATTGTTCTATCGTAGAAACAGAGCCGAGATTCATCTCGCGCTCGTATTGGTATTAGTAATGATGGCGACCATTACTGGACTCGTGCTTACAAGTAATGCCAGCACGGCTAAAAGTAACACAAAGCCCGAGCCCACTACCACCAGCAAAGGAATAATTGCAGATACCATTAAGATCAGCAGTCATATTCTGGACATTAAGTCCACGGCTGGTGTAGTTAAGGATTTTGCCACCATTGCAAGCGACGCTTCTACGGTAGGGCAAAACGGACCTCAAGTAATGACTGACATCACAGAAAATGTCGGGTCAGCCACTACAAACGTCGAAGCTGTCATAGAGAGTATTGTTGATGTTAAAACTATCGTTAATGACGACAGTAATGCATCAACTGAAGCCACTACTTCTAGCGATGTCATCGTAGAAGAGGATGTCGACATCGAAGTGGTAGACGAAACAAAGGCAGCCAAGCCTGAGGTCCAGCCATTAACCACCGAAGAAATCCAGGAACTGATGAACCAGGTGCTAGAATGCGAAGTCGGCTCCACCGACTCGTTATTAACAACGGTACAGGTATCTCCCGATGTAGAGAAGCCACTCATACTAGCCGTATTAGAAGAACGAGTATACTATGACTCGATTAGAGGCAAGCTTGAATGGTTCTTCGAAGAGATCGGGCTACCTCTCTGGATTCGTCAATTAATGGCTCGAGTATTATATAACGAGGCCAACAATGTCGAATCCGAGGCAGAACGGTCCATGGTCCCCTGGACGATGATGAATCGCTTCGATGGGGACAGCTGGTATGGCAACGATATGTATACTATCATATCGAAACCAGGACAGTACTCGTTCGACGACCCACGACACAATGTGGTCACCGAGCGAAATCTCATCCTCGTAGAGGACGTGATTATCAGATGGTGGTTAGAAAAACAAGGAGTACCGAATGTCGGCCGGACACTACCAGCCGACGTGACGTTCTTCTTAACTGATTCTGAAAGTCCAGGATGGCATAATTACTTCT
>JAZQJM010000007.1:0-14583 GCA_045541635.1 Candidatus Nanosyncoccus sp. | reverse complement strand
GTTCTTCTTAACTGATTCTGAAAGTCCAGGATGGCATAATTACTTCTTTAGGCTATCAGATGGACTTAGCGGCTATAAAATAATTTTTGACAGGGACCATCCCCTGTCAAACCCATACGGATCGTAACATTAATCCCGAGCTCATTCGCTCGGGATTTTTCATATATCTAGGATTTTTTCAAAATCCAACAAACAATTTAGATAAAACGAACTAGAATTCACTTTCGGTTCATTTTTCGTGCTAGCCTTTTCTGCTAAACTCTTTTCCTCCGGAAAAGAGTTTAAGTACGCCACAATTACGTCTAACGCAAAGATGATAGCTGAAAGAGCTGCTCAGCGAGGATGGAGGAGTAGCGGAACGAGTCGTACTAAACGTACGACGAGCGAGCAACGCACCTCCAAAACTGCCAGACAACAAAAAAATGAGCCATAATTCAATTTGGCTCATTATGCACTGAGTTAGATATTAGTGTGGATGCTGGGCGAGGAAAGAGGAGCAACGCAGCGAACCGTACTAAACGTACGGAGAGCGAGTAGCGCACCTCTTGACAAAGCCCAGCACCACGGTTACGTCTAACGCAAAGATGATAACTAGCAGAGCTGCTCAGCGAGGATGGAGAAGTAGTGAAACGAATCGTACTAAACGTACGACGAGCGAGCAACGCACCTCCAAAACTGTCATACAACAAAAATGAGCCAAAATTCAATTTGGCTCACTGTGCATTAGAGTTAGATATTAGTGTGGATGCTGGGCGAGGAAAGAGGAGCAACGCAGCGAACCGTACTAAACGTACGGAGAGCGAGTAGCGCATCTCTTGACAAAGCCCAGCGCCACAATAATATCTAACGTTTTGAGAACTGCTCGCGACGACGTGCGCTCCTAAGCCCATACTTCTTGCGTTCCTTCTCACGAGGATCACGCGAAGTAAACCCAGCCTTCTTCAAGATAGGACGAAGATCTGGAGCTTCAAGTACGAGAGCTTTTGAGATAGCAAGCTTAATCGCATCTACCTGTCCAGCTAAGCCACCACCTTTAGCCAAGATTGTAATATCATAATCTTTCTGCTTACCAGCAAGTGCTAGTGGATCAGTAATCTCAGCTAGAAATGTCTTATTGCCAGATAGATAATCAAGAGCTGGCTTACCATTAATAGTAATTTCGCCCTTTCCACTGTAAAGACGTGCAGTAGCAGTGGCTGCCTTACGACGGCCTAGGCCATAAATATATTTCTTTGTAGCAACCATTACTTAATCTCCTTTGGATTTTGAGCTGTATGGGCATGTTCAGCACCATCGAAGACGCGTAGGCGTGCTAATCTGTCAGCTGCAAGTTTATTCTTTGGCAACATGCCCTTAACAGCCTCACGAATAGCAACGGCAGGATTCTTCTCGATTACTTCTTCAAGCTTCAGCTCAGTTAAACCACCTGGAAAACCACTGTGGCGATAGTATTTCTTCTGGATCATCTTATTGCCAGTCACTACTAGGTTTTTAGCATTAGTCACTACGACATAATCACCATTGTCGATATGTGGGGTATAAGTAACTTTACTCTTACCCATCAACTTATCTGCGATTACAACAGCAAGCTTACCTAGTGGCATAGTACCAGCATCAATCGTCCACCATTCACGATTAATTTCAGATGCTTTTTGATTATAAGTTTTCATTATTTAGCCTCCTTTTTACCGGCAGACTTCTTCTCTGGCTTCTCACTAGGTTCATCAAATGAAAACTCATCGACAAAGCTAATTGTACCCATCTCAGCATTATCACCCTTACGGTAACCAGCATGTTCGATGCGAAGATAGCCAGAATCACGCTTAATCTGAGGAGCAATTACATCCATCAAGATAGTAGCAGCCTCTAGATTATCCAGGCGAGAGATTAGTAATCTACGATTAGCTAGACCACCCTTCTTAGCGATAGTGATTAGCTTCTCAAGATAGCGACGAATCTCTTTTGCCCTTGCAAGCGTAGTAGTAATAGTTTGATATTTAATCAGAGAGCACATCAACCCTCGGCGAAGTGCTAACCTCTGATCGGTTTCACGGCCGAATTTACGGCCCCTATATCCGTGGCGATGCATATTAAATATTTAACTCCGTTAACTTTTCTTTAACTTCGTCTAATGCCTTACTACCAAAGCCTTTCAAATCTTTCAAATCAGATTCAGAAAGCATTACGAGATCACGAATAGTCTTGATGTCGTTATTAAGTAACGCATTAGCCGTTCGAGCAGACAAGTCTAGCTCTTCAATAGGAAGTAGCAAACCAGCATCTTCATCCTCTTGTTTCGTACCTGGAGCAGGAGCAGATTCTACCCTAGTGCTACCAGCAAGCGCAGTATATTGGTTTACTAAAATCGCAGCAGCTTCTTCAAAAGCTTCCTGTGGGGTAATCGTACCATCAGTATCAACAGTTAAGGTCAACTGCTGAAGATTAGTATCTTGGCCCACACGAGTATTCTCAACTTTATAACGTACTCTGAGCACTGGTGTAAACATTGCATCAATGGCAATCATGTCAGAATGCACACGTTCCTCAGAAGAACGCTCAATAGTCAAGTATCCTCTACCAGTTTCTACCACAAAATGCATTTTGAGTACAAACTTAGGATCATCGATATGGCAAATAACCTGGTTAGGGTTAGCAATTTCAACATCTGAAGTGAGTTTAATATCGCCAGCCACTACGCGTTTTTCACCATCTTTTTCAGAAGACTGCTTATCACCTCTTATCTCAAGATCTAGTTCAACTGGAGTATCTGTATGCATCTTAAAACGAATATTCTTAAGATTAAGCATAATATCTACTACATCCTCACGAATACCAGGAATTGCTGTAAATTCGTGATTTGAACCTTCAATTGAGAAAGCCGTAATCGCTGCACCCTTCACGCTAGAAAGAAGCACACGACGAAGTGAATTACCAAGCGTATTGCCATAACCATAGTAAAGTGGCTTAATGACAAATTCTGCTTGCGTATCGCTTAACTGTTTAACTTCAGCAAGCGCAGCTTCGTGAATGTTTTTCGTAGTCATTTAATTTCCTCCTTAACGTGAGTAGTACTCAACGATTAACTGTTCATTGATACCAGCCTCAGCTTCTTCACGCTTTGGCGTACCAGTTACTTCAATTTTCATTTTCTTACCGTCGACCTTAAGCCATGATAGAGGCGCTGCAGAACTTGCACCCATGACATTCGGAAGATTCTTGAAGAATTCAGTTTTCTGAGACTTAGGACGGACTTCCAAAACATCACCCGGGTTCAGACGAATCGAAGGAATATCAATTCGACGACCATTTAATAGAAAATGTCCATGTGACACTAATTGACGTGCCTGACGACGTGTAGTAGCAAAACCAGCACGAAACACTGCGTTATCTACTCTTCTTTCCAAAAATTCAAGAAGTTTTACACCAGTCAAGCCTTCAGCCTTGACAGCCTCGTTCATCAATTTAGCAAATTGCTTCTCAAGAAGACCATAAGTACGACGTACCTTCTGCTTCTCGCGAAGTTGAGTGAGGTAAAGGCTGCCACCCCTCATGCGCATATCACCATGCTCACCAGGAATGCCAGGCTTCTTAGCCATCACTTTATGCGCCTTTGGTGCAAGTGCTACACCTTCACGACGACTTTGTTTAACGATTGGAGAATGATCACGTGCCATTACGGTTTCCTTTCTCCCTTTGGTCGCACACCACCGTGTGCAATCGGAGTTACATCAGTAATACTATCAATTTTAATGCCGACAGTAGAAATAGCACGAATCGCAGCATCACGACCCAAACCAATTCCAGATACATATACATCTACGGAATTAAGAGCATGATTCTTCTTTGCAATGTCAAGTGCTTTTTCTGCTGCTACACCAGCTGCAAAAGCTGTACCCTTCTTCGAACCACGGAAGCCATTAGCTCCAGCTGAAGAAGCAGAAAGCACTGCACCAGTTTTATCAGTAACACTAATGATTGTATTATTAAAAGTAGCCTGAATGTGGACAGCGCCAGCATTCACAATACGCTTACCCTTCTTTGCAGCCTTAGTCTTAGGCGCTGCAGTTGCAACTGTATCAGCTGCGACAGTTGTAGTCTTGTTTTCTTCTTCTGCCATAATCGCTCCTTAAGTCTTACTTGCTGCCTTTGGTTGTGCACCACCGACCGCGATCGCCTTACCCTTACGAGTACGTGCATTCGTACGAGTACGCTGGCCGTTGACTGGTAATTTAGCCTTGTGGCGGATACCTTTATAAGAATTGATATCCTTTAAACGTTTGATATTATTACTCACGAGGCGCATCAAATCACCTTCAACATGATATTTCGCGGAAATAATGTCGTTGATTTTTTGTTCGTCAGCCTCGGTGAGATCTTTCACCCGAGTGGTAGGCTCGATTTTAGCCTCCGCAAGGATTTTCTTAGATGTTGTGCGTCCAATACCATAAACATAAGTAAGTCCAATCCAGACCTGCTTATCGGAAGGAATCACAACGCTAGCTATTCTAGCCATAAATTTTAACCCTGCCTTTGCTTATTCTTAGGTTTTTTCTTGTTGATAACACGAAGCACGCCTTTGCGACGCACAATAATGTCATCAGGTGAGATTTTTTTAACACTTGCACGTACCTTCATAGTGTCAAAATATCCTTTCCTATTATATCGTAACTCCACTTCACTCACTCACTACCTAGGATAGACTCCTACCTCGCAAACAAATATCGTAAGTTACGAAGTTAATATTAATCTTTGAGACGAAAGCTTATCCTACCCTTCGTAAGATCATACGGGGTAAGTTCAACCTCGACTCTGTCACCCGGGACCAAGCGAATATAATTCTTACGCATACGTCCACTCATATGGGCAACAATAATATGACCATTCTCGAGTTCAACCCGAAACTGGGTATTCGGCAATGCTTCAACAACACTACCCGTGAGTTTTATCACTTCCTTTTGACTAGCCATAAATTACTCTTTAATTTTATCATAGAAAATCAACTTTGTAAAGCAGAAATTAGTAATTCAAAACACAATTCTACTCGTCCACCGAGATTGCCCTGGTGAATTGACGAGATAGATAGGTCCCCTGCTGCTGCGACCACTCCCCAGTACAAGAAATCAATGTCACCGATTCTCTGCCTGGCTCAGGGGAAGTCATTGCAGTAGACATATAGATGTCGGATTCTGCCAGAGGCACTTCGATATTCTCCACTACTCTATATCGAAACTCTTTGCTGTCACCACGTTCAATCATAATAATATCATCGGCCCCTAGCGTAGGTAGTTCCTTAAAAATACCATGTACATGCGGCCCACCATTATGCCCATCAATCAAAATTGTCTTACCACTACCAGGCGTGCCAGAAGATTCATACCACCCCACATCAAAAATATTATTTGGAGTACCAAGTTCACCCTCAGAGTTAATTCCAACTGGTAAAATTCTCGCTTGCGATATATTTAACTTCTCAATATTTAAATATCTAGGTCTATCGGCTGCCACCGTATACTCGCGTTTCTCTTGCACGCTAGGTTCGACTTCCACCAATTCACCCTCGACAGAAGTCGAGTTCGCAATAGCGCGTTCGCTGCCTTCTTTCTCGCGATAATAAGCATCTTCCCAAGTTACTACCCTCACGAAGAATATTAATAGCAATACACCAAGTAACGATATGATCGCCCACTTAAGAATTACTTTCCATTGCCCACTAATTTTCAAGCTCATTCCCAAAATCATCATAAGTTATCATTAATGCACGAGAATCCACCGACCTTAGATTCTCCAACGCCACCGTCACGACAATGAGAAGCCCAGTACCAGAAATCGAAAGCCCCAAAGGCGCACCAGTTGTCAAGATGAACACGTAGTCAGTAGCAAACGGCAGCATTGCGCTCACACCAAGCGCCAAAGCTCCATAGAAATCAAGTCTAGTCACTACTTTACTCAGATATTCTGCTGTCTTAATGCCAGGACGCACCCCCTCAATGAAGGCACCTTGTTTCTGCAGATTGTCAGCAATTTCTTTAGTATTAAAGATAATTGAAGTATAGAAATACGTAAATGCAAACACAAGTACAAAATACATTGCAGGATAGATAAACCATTCACCCGTAATGCCATTAGGATACTGAATCGCAAAGTTACTAGCACTCGGCGCCGAGAAAATTGACACGAGTGAGGCGCCAAATTCGTTTCCAGGATCTACCGTAGTCACCACCTGTCCAATCAATGCTGGCAAAGACAAGAACGCCGTCGCAAAAATTACAGGAATCACACCAGCAGCAATTAACTTAATTGGCAAAATAGACTTAATGCCACCATACGACGAATTACCATGCACTCTCTTAGCATAATTAATAGTCACGATGCGCTGCGCTTCATTCAACTTCACCAGGAAGTATATCACAGCGATCATTGCGATCGTAAAACCAAGTACTATCCAGAAGACAGTAGGATTCACAGGAAGTTCAAACCAGCCAAATAAATTCAAGCTCCCCTCCTCTGTATTAAATAATGCAGCACCAATCGAAGCCATACTGGTAGGAAGCTGCGAAATAATCGAAGCGAAGATTAATGTAGAAATACCATTACCTATACCCTGCTCAGTGATTAATTCACCCATCCACATTAAAATCACCGAACCGGCAGTCATAGCTGTCACAGAAAGCACCCAATCCCCCGCCGATGGCACAAATTCTGTTGCGATATTAGCAGCAACCGTCGACTGATAGAGAATGTAAATGTAAGCAATAGACTGTACGATAGCTAGTGGCACTGTCAAAATACGTGTCCACTGATTAATCTTACGTCTACCAGTCTCACCATCATTAGATAACTCCTCTAGCCTCGGTATAGCCTTCGTCATCAATTGCACCACAATAGAACCAGTAATATATGGTGACAAACCAACGAGGATCACACTAAACGACGCTAATCCACCACCAGAAATAAGATTCAAGAAATTAGAAAAATCAGATTTCTCAAGCAAGTTCGATACAGCTTCCTTAAAAGTCGATGCATCTCCCATCGGCACCGGTATCTGAGCAAGCAAACGATACGCTACCAAAATGCCAAAAATTACTAACACTCTCTTGAGCATGTCTTTATTCTTCAGGGATTTGAAAATAGTCTTGAAATGCATATAACCTCTTATAAGTACTACGTATAAATATATCACACTCTCCGAATAATTGCAACGAACCTATATCGACAAAATTTACCAAAATCGAGTAGCAACAACCAAAAAAAAATGAGCAAACTCCAGAATCATCAACTAGCACCCAAAAGAGCCAAGATGAAACTCACCTTGGCTCTCGGACTCATGGATTATAGAAATGCTCTACAAGTTCTCTAAATCCTCTTCAGTAGGAATCTTTGAACTAGGCATCTCGAAATCCTCAATTGGAGCTACGCCAGTACCTACAGGAATCTTGCGACCAATAATCACATTCTCCTTTAGACCACGCAAGTGATCAACGCGACCATTAATAGCGGCATTTATAAGCACACGGGTAGTATCCTGGAAGGATGCAGCAGACAAGAATGAATCTGAGAAGATTGATACCTTCGTAATACCAAGTAGTAAGTGGGTATACGTAGCAGTTTCTTTACCTTCCTTCTCGAGCTTTTGATTTTCAAGTACAACTGCGGCCTTTGATACGATATCACCAGATACAAATTCTGAATCACCTGGATCATCAATTTGCACCCTGGAGAACATCTGGCGAACCAAAATCTCTAGATGCTTTGGTGAAATCTCATGACCTTGCGCCGAGTATACAGATAGAACATCATTCATAATATATCGTTCTGTCTCTTCAATACCCTTATATTTCAAAAGATCTTGCAAGTTCAAAGAACCAGTCGTCAAACGATCGCCAGCCACCACAGAATCACCATTCTTCACAACCAGCTCTGCGTCACCAGGAATTTCTACTCTGGCAGAAGTTCTTGCAGCAGCCACTAAGACAATAGCATCTTTCACTAACTCTACGATACCATCACTCTCGGCTTTGATTGCAGGATTATCACCACTCTTTCGTACCAAAGTAGTACCAACCTTTACAGTCTCGCCATCTTTAACAGCTGGCTTTCTACCGTTCAACTCGATACGAGTAGAGGTACCACTTGAAGGATTAATCTGGACAATATATCTATTATTATCCTCACTAATATCTACCGTACCAGTAATAGGCGAAATATACGCTTGGCCCTTTGGTGTACGGGCTTCAAGGAGCTCTTCCACACGAGGAAGACCACGTGCAATTGCACCAGAACCAGCCACACCAGAACCATGCTTAGTGTCAAGTGTTAGCTGTGTACCAGGCTCACCAAGCGACTGAGCAGCAATTACGCCCACAGGCTCATTTGCTGCCACAAGTGCACGCGTAGACATATCTACACCATAAGCCTTACGAGGTACACCTTCAATTGCCGTAGTAGATAGAATCGACTGAATCTTAACAGATTCAATATTATCATCAGCTTCAATCTGTTCTGCGACTTCCCTAGTGATTAACTCATCAGCTTCGAGGTACCCAGGAATTACTTCTGCAGTATAGCGCCCAGTGATACGAGAAGCAAACTCAATACCAGACAATTCTGTTTCGTACTTATATACGGTAAACCCAGGATCCTCGGCTTCTTCGTCGGTCGTAAATACATCCTGAGATACATCTACCAAACGACGAGTGAGATAGCCAGAGTCTGCAGTACGAAGGGCTGTAGACACCTGACCTTGACGAGCACCACGAGTTGCAATGAAGGATTCTAGCGTATTAAGGCCCTTCTTGTACGAAGATTTCACCGGAAGCTCAATCTCATTATTATTAATATCTACCATGATACCAATCTCAGCAGATGCAAGCTTAATATTAGAAATATTACCACGAGCACCAGAGTTCACCATCACAGCGATATCTGTATCCATTTCAGCCAATTTCTCTTGTAGGAATTCAGAAATTCTCTTATCAATATCACGCCAGTTCGCAACGGTAAGTTTATGACGTTCATCTTCAGTCAAGAGACCATCATTATACTGTTGCTGAATCAACGCAGTCTTGCCATCACCTTCAGCGATGAAATCATCAATTTCATCATAAGTTGGGTAATCATCCTTAGCAGTTGAAATCGAAGCGATAGTTTCATATTCAAATGCCAAATCCTTCAGTGCGTCAGCCGTATGGACCATTACATCGGCGCCATATAGATCGAAGATATCTGCCATCACCTTAGACAAATGCTTCTTATTCTGCACTGAATTATCATAAGGATAATCTTTTGGCAAAATCTCATTGAAAATCACACGACCCAGTGTAGTATTCTGAATTTCACGCTTAGTGAATACACGAATTGGCGTCTGAAGTTCAATGACTCCCTGATCATAGGCAAGCTCTGCTTCATAAACTGATGAGAAGGCCTTTGGCTTGCCAGTGTCAGTACCAGGCTTATCATAAGTTAAGTAATAAGCGCCTAGCACCACATCCTGATAAATAGCAAGCACTGGTGAACCATCTGCAGGCTTAAGCAGGTTCTTCGAAGCAGACATCAGCTCTTTAGCTTCTAGCTGGGCAGCATCAGACAGTGGTAGATGTACAGCCATCTGGTCACCATCGTAGTCAGCGTTAAAACCAGATGCTACTAGTGGATGCAGCTTAATTGCCTTACCGTCAATCAACCTTGGCTGGAAAGCCTGTACGGACAAGCGATGTAGTGATGGTGCACGGTTAAGGAGTACATATTTGCCCTTAATCACCTCATCAAGTGCGTCCCATACTACGGTCTCTTTTGCTTCAATTAATCTAGAAGCAGAGCGAATATTCGTAGCATGTTCATTGCTAATTAACCAAGAAATTACAAAAGGCTTAAATAGCTCAAGTGCCATCTGCTTAGGCAAACCACATTCGTTAAGTTTTAGTTCAGGACCTACTACAATCACCGAGCGACCAGAATAGTCTACGCGCTTACCGAGCAAGTTCTGACGGAAACGTCCTTGTTTACCTTTTAGCAAATCAGAAAGCGATTTCAGCTTCCTGCGACCATTCGTAGAATTGGCACCACGAGAACCGTGTGATGCAGAATTATCAATCAATGCATCGACAGCTTCCTGTAGCATCCTCATCTCATTGCGGCAAATCACCTCTGGCGCATTAAGATCAAGTAATTTCTTCAAACGATTATTACGATTAATTACACGACGATAAAGATCGTTAAGATCCGAAGTGGCAAACCTACCACCAGGAAGCGCAATCATTGGCCTTAGATCTGGTGGAATGACAGGAATAACAGTCAAGATTAAATCTTCAGGTTTAATACCAGCAGCCTGCATACCCTCAAGAGTCTTCAAACGCTTCTGGATTTTCTTTTCTTTCTGGCCCTTTGCAGTCTCTTCTTCTTTATGAAGATCGTCAATGAGCTGATCGAGATCAATCTCATCTAGTAGCCTCTTAATAGCCGTAGCACCCATTTCTACGGTCACCAGATCTTCATATTCTTCAGGCAAATTACGATAATCGACCTCAGAAATCACGCCACCTTTCTTGAATGATTCAAGCATATTCTTGCGCGCAATATAATCTGTCTCAAGTGCTTCTAGCTCCTCTGTTTCTTTCTCTGCTAGAATCTTCATATCGACATTTTCAGCTTTTGCCTCATTCTCATAACGCAATCTAATCGCATCACGAGCAGCCATAGTTTGATTTTCGAGACTCTCAAGCGTCGACTGTATCTCATCAGTCTTTGCGTCAGTAATCAAATAAGTTGCAAAATATACTACCTTCTCAATATTCTTAACTGTAATATCAAGTAGTAGAGACAATGCTGAAGGCACGCCACGCATAAACCAGGTATGAGCCACTGGCGCAGCGAGTGCGATATGTCCCATGCGCTCACGACGCGTGATTGATTTAGTTACAAGATTACCTTCCTTGTCAACCGCAGCTTCACGAGAACGAACGCCCTTAATTTTAGAATCGTGTGGGTTAATATCTTTCGTAGGTCCGAAGATCCTTTCACAGAAAAGACCATCACGTTCTGGTTTCTGAGTACGATAGTTAATTGTCTCAGGCTTTGTTACTTCACCATAGCTCCAATTCAATATGTCATCGCGACTCGCAACCGACAAACGAATTGAGTCAAAATCTGAAGCAGAAATATGATTATCCATCCAAGCCATATTAGAACTCCTCTCCGAGATCAATTGTGCCTTCATCTAAATCTTCTTCCGATTCTACCTCGGTTCCCGATTCTAGATCTTCATCATCGACCTCTGTTATTTCGATACCTTCATCTGCCATCATCGCAGCTGCCTCATTCTCATCGAGGTCTACGATTTCTGGCTCGACATCTTTTTTATGCTGATCATAGATAGATTGATCATCTTTAGATTTCTCAATCTCACGAGACGTACGTTCTATCACATCACCAGCATCATTCGATTCACCATGATCAAGTAAATCAACCTTTAGACCTAAGCCTTGTAGTTCCTTTACTAACACGTTGAAACCTTCAGGTAACTTAGGACCTTCAATTGGCTCGTGCTTAATAATAGCCTCATAAGCCTTAGCACGACCGTAAACATCATCAGACTTAATAGTTAGCATTTCCTGCAAAGTAGTAGCAGCACCATATGCTTCGAGTGCCCATACCTCCATTTCCCCAAAACGCTGACCACCATTCTGTGCCTTACCACCAAGTGGCTGCTGTGTCACCATCGTATATGGACCAGTAGAACGAGCATGGATCTTATCTTCCACCATATGATGAAGCTTAAGCATATGCATCACACCAACAGATGTCCTCTCATTAAATGGCTCACCAGTCAAGCCATCATATAGCTGTACCCTACCATCACGAGAGAAACCAGCTTTCTCTAGTTCATCCGAAATCACTTCGCCTGGTACACCGTTAAATGATGGTGTTGCTACCTTATAACCAAGTGCGCGAGCTGCCATACCTAGATGAATTTCAAACAGCTGACCAAGATTCATACGTGATGGCACACCCATTGGAGAAAGTACTACGTCGATAGGCGTACCATCTTCCATAAATGGCATGTCTTCTACAGGTAGAATCCTTGATACCACACCCTTATTACCATGACGACCAGCTAACTTATCGCCTACGCCAATCTTACGCATCTCAGCCACGAAAATCTTAATCTGCATTATCACGCCAGCTTTAAGTTCGTGACCTTGTTCGCGAGTATATACGCGTACGTCCACTACTTTACCAGTAGATGAACCGTTCATACGCATAGAAGTGTCACGTACATCCTTAGCTTTTTCACCAAAGATGGCGCGAAGCAGTCTCTCTTCCGAGCTCAGCTCCTGCTCACCCTTAGGTGTAATTTTACCAACTAGGATATCACCGTTCTTTACTTCCGAACCAACGGTCACAATACCATCTTCACCTAGATGACGGAGAGAATGCTCTGATACATTTGGAATATCACGAGTCACCTGTTCCGGACCGAGCTTCGTCTCACGTACTTCTACGTCATAATCTTTAATGTTAATTGACGTCAGTGTATCATCCTGTACTAGACGATTAGAAATCACAATAGCATCATCCATGTTGTAACCACGCCATGGCATAAATGCTACTAATAAGTCGCGACCAAGAGCAAGTTCACTATCATTAACAGATGCACCTTCAATTAAGGTATCACCTTTTTTAACCTTCTGGCCACGTGCTACTACGCAGCGTTGATTATAGCAACGATCATCATTAGTCTTCTCGAAATGCTGGAGTTTGTATTCTACATCACCACCCTTATCATAAGTGACGATTACAGACTCGCTATCAGCCTTCTTGATTACACCCGTACCAGTAGCCATGATTAACTGTGAAGTATTCTTAGCAACTTCACGCTCAATACCAGTACCTACGATTGGGCTATCAGTCTTAAGAAGTGGCACTGCCTGCTTCTGCATGGCACAAGCCATCAAAGAACGGTCAACACGGTTCTTCTCCACAAATGGGATCAGAGATGCAGATACGCCCAAAATCTCCTTGTGTGCCGCATCGATATGAGTTACCTTAGATGCTTCCACCTGTGCCGGAGTACCATGCACACGAGCAGATACCCAATCTTCTACGAATTTACCATTCTTATCAAGTTTCACAGATGCATCAGCAATAATCTTATCGTTCTCGGTATCAGCATCCATATATACAACTTCATCAGTCACTTTGCCATTTTTGACTACTCGATATGGAGCTTCAATGAAACCATATTCATTTATACGAGCATAAGTCGCAAAGTTAAGCACTAGGCCCACGTTACCACCTTCAGGCGTCTCTACCGTACAGATACGGCCATAATGGGTAGGGTGTGCATCACGTACGTCAAATCCAGCACGTTCCCTCGTCAAACCACCAGGACCCATCGAGCTTAGACGGCGCTTATGTGCAAGCTCAGAAAATGGGTTAACCTCGTCCATAAGTTGTGAAAGCTGAGATGTAGAAAAGAATTCTTTAACAGCTGCCACTACAGGACGTGAATTAAGTAGCTGTGATGGAGTTACATCATCAGCACTAGCCATTGACATACGGTCTAGTATATTGCGCTGCAATCTCAACATACCCAAACGGAACTGCCTCTGTACCAGCTCACCAACCAATTTTACACGACGGTTACTAAGCGAATCAATATCGTCGGGCGCATCCTGCGTATTATTCAAACGAATAATTTCAGAGATAATCGCCACTACATCTTCCATTTGTAGGGTACGATGTTCTGGATCATTTGGCGTGTTGAATCCAAGGCGACGATTCATCTTAAATCTACCCACGTTCGAATAATCATAACGCTTAGGATCAAAGAACATCCTCTCAATCATTGACTTAGCATTCTCAACCGTAGCCAAATCACCAGGACGAATTTTGCGATATACTTCAAGCAAAGCCTCACCTTGCGTAGAAGTGGAATCTTTCTCTAGTGTAGTCTCGATATACTTCCTGTCTCCGACGTCAACCTTCGAGAACGCAGCCTTAATCTTGGATTCAGTCATGCCGAGAGCACGTAGAAATGTAGTCACAGGAATCTTACGACGACGATCAATCTTCACGCTAATCATACCATTAGCTGCCGTCTCAAATTCGAGCCACGCACCACGACCAGGAATTACCTTAGCCCCATACAAACGGCGCACGCCTACGTTTTCAGCTGTAAAGAAAACTCCAGCCGAACGAATCAGCTGCGATACAATAACGCGCTCCGTACCATTAATTATAAAAGTAGCACGATCCGTCATCCATGGATAATCACCAAAGTAAATATCCTGCTCTTTCTTCTCGCCCGTAGTCTTGTTCTCTAGCTCAACCAAGACATGCAGAGGCGCCTCATACGTCGCTAAATTATACTTAGCATCGCGTTCAGATTCTTTTGGTTCTTTAAAATAATAATCTTTAAAACGGAGTGATAATTTCTGCCCAGTATAATCGTCAATTGGATTAAGCTCAGCAAAAACCTCCCTCAGTCCATTTTTGACAAAGTCATTCCATGAATCCTTCTGATGTGAAATCATATCAGGAATCGGAAGGGCCTGGTCACCTTCAGTGAAAAACTTGCGTTCACTA
>JAZQJM010000006.1:0-14503 GCA_045541635.1 Candidatus Nanosyncoccus sp. | reverse complement strand
CAAGCTCTAGATTTTTAATTTTACTCGTATCCCTAGAAACGCTACGCGTTTCTACTACTCGTAGCCAGCTTGGCGGAAAGGACAGGATTCGAACCTGCGGATGTTGCCATCTCTGGTTTTCAAGACCAGTGCCTTCAACCACTCGGCCACCTTTCCACCAACTATTATAACACATTATTCGGCATTTGTGTAGACATTCGTGACGTCATCGAGGTCATCAATAGCCGAGAGGAGCTTCTCGAGCTTCTCGGCATTCTCACCCTCTACTGGGACGTATGAATTAGGAACATACTGGAGCTCAGCAGAAGTAACATTGAGGCCAGCATCGACGAGAGCCTGACGCACTTTCATGAGATCAGAAGCTGCCGTATAGATTACCGTGCCTTCGTCTTCGTCGGTAGCATCCTCGGCGCCTGCTTCGAGAGCAGTCATGACAGCGTCATCGCCTTTCTCAGTGATTTCGATAACACCTTTGCGTTCAAATTGGAACATAACAGAACCTGGATCGGCCATGCGACCACCGGACTTATCTAGAGTATGGCGAACTTCTGGCATGGTGCGATTCTTATTATCTGTAGCCACCTCAATCACGATACCCACGCCACCAGGACCATAGGCTTCATAGACTTCTTCGATAAGGGCTGCTGCAGTCTTATCAGCGACACGAGCAATAGCGCGCTCGATATTAGCCTTCGGCATGTTAGCAAGGCGAGCTTTCTCTAAAACCATAGCAAGAGATGGGTTCATAGCAGGATCAGTGCCACCTCGCGCCGCAATGGCGATTTGGTTACCGATTTTCGTGAATAAGGCCCCTCTCTTGGCATCAACTACGGCTTTTTGGCGCTTAGTTGTAGCCCATTTACTATGTCCAGACATACTTTACTCCAGTTTATTTTTGCTTACTTCCCTTGATTTTACCATTTTCTGATATAAAAGTCCACCTAGCAACGGTATTATGATGACGCAGTAGAGCCAGAATACCCAGCTATGGTACGGATCGATGGTGATCAGGAATTGCTTAATACTGCCGAAAAATTCTACCACGGCAATATGAAAATCCAGAAGCTTCGTAGTAACGAAAGCGATGAGAGTTTCTACTCCAGGCAAGCCTGAAACGACGCCAGTCAGGAAAACCAGGCCCATAGCATATGACAGTGTGGGGAGAATTAGAAGATTAGCTATAACACTAATTAGTGAGATTTGACCATAATAATAAAGGGTAATCGGTAGAGTCACCATGGTGGCTGCGATAGTGGTAATTACCATACCAGCTATGAATCCTGGGCGACGTGCACCGTAAAAGAATTTCGTGAGCTTAGGACCGATAATCATAATACCAGTAAAACTCGCAAAAGATAACAGCCAGCCGAGATTAATAATATACATGGGATTAATCATAAGCGTGAGAGCTGCCACTAGCAGAATGATGCGCCAGGGGGCGAATTTTCTGCCCATCCACCACATCAGTGTAGTCAAGACACACATAATACCTGCTCGCATAATTGACGGAGTGAAGCCCACCATACTCATAAAGAATACGACGAAGCTGATTGAGAAAATAACACCTACAGTACGAGAAATTTTGCCAAAAATTTTCTTAGCGATTTCTACCAGAATTGATAAATGAGCGCCACTTGCAACTACAATGTGGACAAGCCCTACGGTCCTTAAGTTCTCGTTCAGATCATCCGGGAGACCAGATTTCATACCTAGGAGATAGGAGAGTCCTAGCTTAGATTCGGTATCTGGTAAAAGACTCGCAATACGGGCAGCAAACCAATTACGCGTAGCCAGCACAGGGTCGGGGGGATCGGGGCGCATGATAGAACTAACTTTAGGGCGATACAGATGACCAGAATAAGTGCCGAAACCAGCAAGTAGTTTCCCTTCCAGAGTGACAATATCGCTCCTTTCTATTGTGGAATTACTAGAAAGTGAAACGTAGATACTGCCTCCGACAATAGAAGCACCAAAATTACCAAACTTCAGATTGGTGATTTTGAACTTGGTGGAGCCTACGTCGGTCTCGGGATCGCCGTCTACTGTGCCGATTATGACGACTGTCTGGTCGTAAAACTGCCTTATGTAATTTTCATTATGTAGCTCGCTAGTTACTCTGTAAAAACTTAGAATCATACCAGCAATCAGAGAGAGGGCCAGAAGGAGGAATTTTGGCCTAAGATAGGTGAACACTAAAATTATAATTACAAGGACAATCCACCACCATGAGGCGAAAAAATTAATGCGAAAAACCATTGCGAGGACAACACCAGAGATAATACCAATGGCGAGAGCAACGATTGCCCATGACTGATGAAAATCTAACATGAGTAAATTTTTGACCCACTTAAAGACGTGGCACTTAGATGTGGTGCTACGGGTCGAATTAGAGAGTTTAACCATTTAGTACCTCGTGTTATAATTATTGATATGCGCCCATAGCTCAGCTGGATAGAGCGTCAGTTTCCGGAACTGAAGATCGCACGTTCGAATCGTGTTGGGCGTACCAGTTTTATACGATTAATGCGCCTGATGTTTTCTCTTAAGGAAAGATTTGGCGTTTCTGCGAGCTTTTTTATCCTGAAGTCGCTGCCTCTTCTTCTGCTCGGCGAGGAGCTCTGCCGTCTCGCTATCCAGAAAGGGGGCGATTTCAAAGACATAATCTGATATGTGGCCGATTTCTGAAATTAAAATAGTATGTTCTACAGCACGCGTGATAGCCACATAAAAGAGCCGGCGTTCCTCTGCCAGTGGGTACGGATCAAGTTTGGCCAGGAGGACTGAGGAAATTGCATTGTCAGCGCGAGTAGCTGGCATGCCCTGAGCACCATTATTCATATTAATAACAAAAACAATATCCCTAGTGATGCCCTTAGACTTGTGCATGCTGCAAAAAGCCACGTCTACCGTCTTCGGTGGAGACGTATCGCTGCCCTCTAGGCGCCATTTCAGAATGATTCCCTCTTCGGCCGTGCCTGACGCTGCCGCATTTTTATAGCTCATACTTTCTTCTGTTATAAGGCGATACAAATCATGGTTATATCTAGATATTACCTGGAGACGTTTGGTAAAAAGTTTGTCGCCATGCTGATGATAGAGCTGCTGAATCCAAGAGTTGACTATCTCGTAATCTCTGGGGGTTGATTTCTTCTTGCAGGGATTAAGAGATACCGAGATAGGGGTCTTAGTCTTACGGAAAGTACGGACGCGCTTCTTAGATTGATGAGGATTCTTCTGGATAAAATTACCACTGATCCAGGCTGTGGGCTCGCCGAATCTATAAGTTAATTCAATTAGACTCCGATAGGTTACTCTACCGAAAATTTGTTCAAAATCAGCGAGTACACCGAGATTGCTACCAGCAAATCGGTAGATAGACTGCCAGTCGTCGCCAACGGCGAATAATTTGACATTTTTACAGTTGTCCAGGATGGCTCTTAGTAGCAAATATTTGCTACGCGATAAATCCTGGACTTCATCGACGAGAATATACTTATAGGGCAGCTCACCTGGGGACATATGCAAGACGATGTCCTTAGAGAGTTCTAACATGTCGGCAAAATCATAAAGTCCATGAGTATTCAAATACTGTTCATATGACTCGTATACTTGCTGATACCAGTTGAAAAATTTGAGAGATTTCGCCCTTTCTGCCTTGTCTTCTATGGATGAAAAACGAGACTTGAGCTCTGCTAGGGTGATCTGCTCGTTCTTTTGGAGGCCAAGTGTAGTAATCATAAGCTCTGCGAGCTTGTCTAGACCGTCGAACATAGATAGATCCTCATCAGTTAAATGAAGATTCTGCAACGATGAACTAATAATTTGCTCGGTGAGGCCATCCTGGATAAGTTCCTTATGGCCATATGTGGAGGTACCCTTAATGATTTTATTGCCGAGGGAGTGAAAAGTACAAATCTCGACCGAAGCGTCACGAATACGATCCTTTAACTCATCGACAACTTTGCGAGTGAAAGCGATGATGAGGACCTCGTCTGGTGGAACGCCTAGATGATCGATGATGTAATTAACTTTTGCCATTAAACTGGCGCTCTTGCCACTGCCAGCTGGCGCTAAGATAAGCTCGGCGTCATCACATGCCACAACGGCTTCTATCTGCTGGGGATCCAAGAGGTTGCCTTCAATACGGTAAGGCTTCTGCTGTTCCCTCCTAATGAAGTCACGATTAGCCTCACGGCGATGATTGATATAGAAATCAATACTCTTCAATAATCTCCGACATTGCAGCCACTTCGAAAATTGACCAGACCAAAAAAGCTGACGCCTGTATTCATGCAGCGCAGCTTGATCCTTCATGATTGTAGTTGCTCGCGATTGATATTCCACTAAATCACTGTGGGCAACAAAACCCTGAGTATAGAGTGCTCGTAATTCATCTTCGAGCTGTGATAGATTTTCTAGCAATTAAACCACTTTCTGACGTGGTGGTTTAGATAAATAACAGATGGTATGGTACACCCTAGTGAAAGAAGTCGCAACTATGCTAAAGGCAGATTTGATGGACGGAATTTGCCCATCTTATCTGATTTTCTCTCATTAAGGTATATCTATATTATACCACATTTGCGGTGAAAATTAGTGTTGTATCTGTAAAATGATAGAAAAGTACGCTCAAAAACTAAAATATTTTTTGCAAAAGTACTAGGGGGCCATTCCCACTATATTTTTTATAGGGGGGCAGACCCCCAAAAGTTTATAGTCTATGGCTCCTGCGAAGCTAGGGGATGTGGATAGTTAGGGCATACTAGTCTATTTTTGGCCATAAGGCATTAAAGACATAAAAACTTTTTTATGAAGTTCTAAGGAACCATTCTCACTTAGTGTTTTATTCTTCTTTATGTAAATATGCATTCAGTATCACTAAAGACCCACTTTCATAATAATTGCCTCAACGTTTGGCTTCATCTCTCATCCCGGTATGATAAATCCCTTTCAGATCGGGAAAAACGAATACAGTATTTTGCTCGGCATCGCTATCTATATACCATTTACATCTACTCTCATCTACTCCGGTTCCGATGAAAAAAATTCCGAGGCCAAATCGCATCTCGTTTGATGGGCACTGAAAAGTGCGTAATGGATTTAAGATATCGCAAGAAGTCTAAAGCTAGCCCATGACGATGCAATTCCCATTAAAAAACAGGTAGAAAGCACGATCAATAGCAAGCTTCATGCTCTTTTCTTGGCTTCTTTTTCTAATGTCTTCCTACTACTCACTTTTCTTACTTCTCTCTTTCCCAATAGATGTGTCTTTTTCCGTCTTCTCCGAACTTTAAGATACATTTACCGTTTGGTCCATACTTATCTCCGGCGGCGCCATACTCGCACTTGCTCATTTCTAGTTCAAGTCTATCTTGTTCTGATTTTTCCCGCATAAGCGGTGCTACTACTGCAAATAGTATTATAAGACCAATCACGATTGCACCAATTATCATCCAAGTATCTTTAACTTCTTTTGTGGCCATATTCCTCCTTTTTTATTTACTATTATAGTAATATGCTCCGGCTTTACTTGGTGAGTAGGTTGGGTCTAGAGCTATTGATTGGGAATCACTAACATATCTGACTTCGCCAGTACTGCTCGTACACCTGTTGTCATTATATGAATTCTTGTCGTACGAGGTGACATCCACGCAGTGCCATACATTTTTTGATCCCTTAGCTACAACCTCATTCACCGGCTGTCTAGTAGTTTCTTTCTTCACTAACTCTCTTGAAGTTTCTTTTCCGTCTATATAGGTGATACTGTAGGTATATGCAATTTCCCCTATGACGCCTTTTGTTCTCGTTTCTGTTTTGCCATATTCTAAGCTTGGATCTTCTACTGTGCTAGTCTGATATGGAACAGTACCTTTTTCAACTACCGTTTTCGTTTCGGTCTTTGGCGATGATTGTGCGCTGACGGGCTGTTCTATTTTGGTGGTTCCGTAAATTGCGCCATTGACTGTGGTAATTATTGCCAATAGCACGATAAATACTATCCCCATTATGGTGGCAATTGTGCCATTCTCGATTATCTTATTTTTCATTATTGTATCCTTTCTGCATTTTATTTCTTACACCAGGTTATGGTATTTTCAGAGTTGCATAGTGATGCGTTATCTGTGCTATGCGATTACAGATATACGGGATGCAGCTCCAGGTTATATCTGATCCACTCTAGGTCATCATATCCTATCATGTTTTTATTAATTTTTCTCTTGCAATGAATTAAGTGTCTGTAACCATCATTCACTTTGAGAAGAATGCGCATGCCATCGATTAGTTTAATAAACACTACCTCTCTTTTACCAGAACCACCCATAGCTGCAGTTATAGCCGAGCTCCCTAGGATACCCACTCGACCACCGAAGACCCAGAATGGAGCGTGCAACAATGATTTTATAGGCTTGCCCAAACCCTTACTCCCCAAAACCGAACAGTAGTCTATGTTGTTGTCATTTATAAATACATAGTTGTCATCGTCGATTTTTAATGCTAGTATATCATTTAGCAAATGCTCGCTCGCTATAGCTAGGCTGGCCGAATCGTAGTCGCTACCGATCAGCTCTATGCCATTACTAATGCCCCTATACTTCATATTTATTCTCCTAGTTATCTTACCCCATAAAACAAGTGGAACACTCGCTATGGAGTGTTCTGGACTTCATTTTCTGCAGTAGGCGATTGAGCCAACCGGAGCGAGTGCTCCACTCATGGTTCAACTCCTTACCTGCATGGTTAGAGCAGACCTACAACAGATTGAAAATCCAGAACAATTATATTATATCATTTTTGCTGCGGAAATGAAAGCATAAGCATTTTTGAAAATCTTAAAGAGGTGATATAATTTGTCAAAAGGATTAAGGATGACTGAAGAACTTACACCGGCAGAGATAGCCGTATTAGATGCTATTATCGCCCAGCGTATTGATAGTGAGGGCGATGTATTCGGACTGAATTGCAGTAAAATACGAGAGCACTTAAATAAGACTGGTGCGTCAAAAAAATTATTTATCACTCCAAGTGTGCAGAGGGGCATTATTTTTGATTTATCGCAGGCCCATATCATAGACATGGATTGCATCGTGGATAGCGGATTTATACATAATTACAGGGCATCCCAAAACCCTAAATATGCACCCGACAAATCGATGCCGAAATATTTTTGGTCCAATAATACCGACTGGGCCCGTGAGGTTTGCCAGCTGAATGGATTTATCAGCATAGAAAGGGCTTATTCTTTAGATAATGGCGCCATTTATATAAAAATGACTGAAAAAGACATGGAAAACCTTATGTATAAATATACGGCTAGTCGTATAGTGCAGCTAAAAATTGACAAGGATCGCAATTGTCTAAGTATTAAAATTGAAGATGGAAACTGGTTGCATTCTCCCGCCTTACATGAGGATAGGATTCCTTTCAAAATTCTCTCTTACGCGCATGAGAAACCTGGCCAGAGAATTAGTAGGCAATTATTAGAACGTGAGGGTATTAATGTCGGAAAGAAATATTTAAAAACGCAGGTTTTTGGCAATAATCGCACGGTGGAAATATTAAGCCTAACGCCACTGTTGGATTTGGACAGGGATTATATTATATTTAGGAGAAAAGCCATGCTTACTGTGGGACAGGTAAAGAAACTTCGTGAAGTGTTCAGTATTTAGATATTTTTCGACAACTGTGTGCCAATCCTCTCTTTTGTAACATAAATGTGAAGTGACATTTTTTCGGTATGTTTCTTTTTTTAGTGCAGCAAACAATAGGATGCCCTATTATTGGCATAGCCACCCGGTTTCAATAGTCATCCGGTCGGGTGGCAATAAGGATGACTTTAAAAAAGAAGGAGCTATATGGCCCCATCCAAGTACTTGATACATAAATATCAAAGTATGTACAAACGCAAGTTTAACCAAAGCACATCCAACGAGGCGGCCGAGCGTGAGCTCTGCGGGCTCATAGAATTAATACGACTAGTTGCAAAAGCAAGAAAGGAGATACGTGAAAAATAATAACCACAACCATTACAATGATAAGTCGGGGAACACAAAAATGAGCAATAGTACAAAATCAAGTTCATCACTGGACACAATCGTGCGACGTACTCATAGGGATACACGAGAGGAAGTTCGTAGTTATTTTAACGGTCGTGGCATCAATAACGATAGTATCGATAAAAATATGCTTGGGGCTGGCAATTTCGACGGCCATTACAAGTACATGATACCAGTTTTCGATAGGGAGGGCAAGGTGGCCTATATAAAGCTAAGGAGAGCTCAGGCCGATGAAGGGGTTGAGGCGGTCGCAGATGTGATGAGTCAGCCAAATCCTATCCCAAAATATGTAATCTATCCAGAAGATGCGAAACCCATATTGGTAGGAGAAGACCAGTTGGCTAAGAGTAGTTCTAGCGATGTTCTTATCTGTAGAGGCGAGCTCGACAGGATCATTGCGGAGCAAGAGGGCGTCGAAATGCCAGTGGTAACTGGTGGCGGTTTAGTTCAATCCTTCAAAAAAGAATGGATGGGGCAGCTGAAAAATATGCGAAACATCTACGTATGCTTAGGCAACGACAGCGTTGGCAAGCTTGGCGCAGAGAAATTAATAAAGAGTTTAACAGAGCACATACCCACAGCATCTATTTATAAGATAGAACTCCCATTTGATGATAACCCATGCGCAGACCTTACAGATTATTTCGTTGAAAAACGTGGCACTGCCGACGAGTTATTCGCGAAATATGCTAAATATTGCGGCGGAGCGAAGCCAATTGATCCTACGCAATTTAAAGAATTGACCGTGGACGATATCGCTAGCATCTTAGACTCCACAATAAAATACGACTACGTAAGTAAGACAATCACATTTCTAGCTATGCTTCTTGCATATACCGACTCGGATCAGCTTAACGTAATGTTCAATGCGAGCAGCTCAACGGGCAAGTCGTTCATTTGCCATGAAGTTGGTGAATACTTCCCCCAACAAGATGTCGATATTTACGGGAAAACTACCCCCAATGCTTTTTATTACAGCCAAAGGCTCAGAAAAAAAGATAAAGGAACTGGGGAGCCCTACATCGATTTAGAGCGACGTATTATGATTTTTGTAGAGCAACCAGATTCCCAGCTGCAGGCGAATTTACGTGCGGTACTCTCACATGAGAAGAAAAAGGTGCCTTTTGCTATTACTAACAAGACAAAGAGTGGCAAGAATACCGCTGAGGAGGGTTATATCATGGGTTATCCGTCCGCATTCTTCTGTTCAGCAAATGCGACAATCGATGAACAAGAACAAACGAGAAGTATCATTTTGAGTCCGGATAGTTCACGTAAAAAAGTGCTAGCCGGTATCGATGCCTATATTGATAAGAATTGTCATCGTGATGCTTTCGAAAATAAATTGCAAAGCAACGAGGATCGCATGCTACTCAAGGAGAGGATTCAATATATAAAATCACTCAATGTGGGCACCATAGACGTAGGTGATAGTGAATATTTGAAGCAGCGTTTTATTGACTCTTTGGGCGGCAATATGTCCCCGGGTGCTATGCGAGGGATTCAGAAATTTACGTCTTTGGCAAAGGCGATAGCATTAATTAATGCTCCATTTAGGTCCATTAAAGGAAAGATTACGATGAGTAATAAGGACGTGGATGAAGCTATGAAGCTATGGGAGCCTATTTGTGAAAGTATGATTCATAGCCTGTCGCCACAAATATTTAACTTTTATAAGGATGTGGTTGTGCCGGCTTGGCAGAACAAGAGACAACAAAACCCTCAGGCGAACGGTATTACGTTCAAGGAGATCAGGGTCGAATACTACAAGCAAATGGGGAGCTTTCCACACATGGAGAACATGCGAAAACAATGGATTCCAACGCTTGAGTTGGCGGAGTTTATACGATGCGAACGAAATCACGGAGGGGATGGGAGAGAGAAGTTAATTATACCACTAGTATCTCTAGGAGAGGGACTGGAAAAGTAATGAGCATGCTGATATAATTAAAGTGTTCCACATTTCAGATACAGCGCAAAACCTGTTCTTTTCTGCCTAGTCTAGGGCAGCCGAACGGAAAGGGTTTTACGCTCTGGATGTGGAACATCGGCTGTCCTAGAACAGGCAGAAAGGAGCTAGATGATAAGACAAAACCAAGGCAAAAAAGCCGTGCTATATGCACGAAAATCAACCGAATCCGAAGACAAACAGGTCCAATCTATTGACGATCAAATTCGGACTATGAAAGAAGTAGCAAAAGAAGAAGGACTGCAAATCATCGATATTTTGTCTGAATCCAAGAGCGCAAAAGCTCCTGGGGCTCGTCCAGTTTTTGAACAAATGATGCGTGATATTGAAGATGGGAAATATGACGTGATTCTCGCTTGGGACACTAGTCGTCTATCTCGTAATCCTAAGGATGGTGGGGATTTGCAATGGCTACTCGATAGTGGCGCTTTATCCGGTATTAGAACTCACGAAAAATGGTATCGCGATAACGATGAACTACTATTCACCATTGAAAACAGTATGAATAGTCGATTCATAAAGGAGCTAAAGGCAAAAGTAAAGCGTGGCATGGATTCTAAAGCAGATAAGGGGGATTTCCCAGGTAGCCCACCAGTTGGTTACATTAATGATCGACTTGAAAAGAAGATTGTAAAAGATCCGATTATGTTCGACAGGGTCGCTGAGCTATGGAACAAGGCATTGACCGGTATATACACTGTATCCGAGCTGACAAGGATTGCGAATAAAGAATTGATGATTCGTACACATCAAGCCAAAAAGAGGGGCGGGGCGCCACTTTGTCACAATACGGTGCGTAAACTATTGTCGAATCCCTTCTATACCGGAAAATTCAAATGGGGAGATAAAATATATAGTGGGAATCACCCCTCCATGGTTTCCGATTCTCAATTTAAGACGATGCAAAAAATTCTTGACCCGACGAGGCATTGCACTAGGCCCAAAGATGAGCCTTATCAGTTTCTTTTAAGAGGAATGGTTAGATGCGCTGAATGTGGATATGCGATTGTAACAGAGAAGAAATACAAGAAGTTAAAAGATGGCACTGTAAAAGAATACCATTATTGTCATTGTAGTGGCAGAAAACGTGGAGTTAAGTGTAAGAATCACGAGATCTATATTCGTGAGGAAGATCTGATTAAACAGATTAAAGATGAGCTTTGTCGTTATACGATAGATGAAGATTTTTATAGGATAGCAATTGAGGCATTGGCTGAAGAAGATGAGATTGAAGTTGCAGAACAGGATGGAAAGATGGCAGAGATTAATAAGAGAATAACAGATAAGACTAACGAGTTGAACAACCTCAGGCGCTCTCTTTATAAGGGATTAATCACGGATAATGCGTTCTTTTTGGCTGAGCAGGAAGATATAGAGAATCAGATTAAAAAGCTAGAGGACGACCGGAAGAAGATTAAAAACGCAGCGTATAACTGGAGAGAAAAGGCCAACGATATATTTATGTTTGCACGGTACGCAAAAGAAGACTTTGATTCAGATGACTGGGAAAGAAAAAGAGCCGTGATTAAGCGACTTGGTGCAGACTTGAAATTAACGAATCGAACCATACAATTTACCCCTGTAAAATACCTCGTTCCTATCGCAGAAAAGTATCCTGAGCTGAAAGGACAATTTGAACTTGCTCGAACCGACTCAGAACAGATGAAAAAAGGCCTTAAAGAAGGCTTAATTTCAGAATGGTACACCGGATAGGATTCGAACCTACGACACCTAGTTCCGAAGACTAGTGCTCTAATCCACTGAGCTACCGGTGCTAATTATTATGTACTAGGTGCAGTCGAACTATTGTCTCCGTGAGACATGAGAATTCTCTGGAGTACGAAAATGGTGGTACTGGGTGGGGTCGAACCACCGACCTTGGGCTTATGAGTCCCACGCTCTAACCAGCTGAGCTACAGTACCACTGTTATTATTGTATCACATTTTGTGATATAATGAAAGATATGAAGGCAAAAAGAGGTTTTACAATATTAGAACTAATTATCGTGGCGATTTTTGCGTCGCTACTTTTTGTTTTGTTCTTCGTGCAGAAGTCTAATCTAGATGCAATGAAGCGTGACGAAGAAAGAAAAACAGCAATCAACGCAATGTACTACGCACTAGAGGAGAGCTTCTATAAGGCACATAATTACTATCCTGAGACAATTTCGGAGTCAAATATCACGGTGATTGATCCAGCTCTCTGGACTGACCCGTCTGGATATAACTTAGGAGATTCGATGAGTTCTTATGTATATGAGCCGGCTAATTGTACTGATGGTAAATGTAAAAAGTATATATTAAAAGCAGTTCTCGAGAAAGAGGATGCTTACATAAAGACAAGCCGTAATTAGCTATTTGCTTATTTGTCGTCCTTCTGCCTCTTCTTCGCTTCGCTGATTAGCTTAGAGATGGCGCGAAGCTCGTCTGGGGTGACATCTGACTTTCTAAAGGTATAGGTAGTCTCATCGCCGACAGTAGATAGCCGGAAAGTACCGTAGCCGAAAATCTTCTCCATGAGGCCACTCTGACTGTAGCTAGCATCCTCGATTGAAGATAAATCAATCACATTAAGCGAGCTCGCCATTGGCGAAATCATCACCATCTGAATCACGTGCTTATTAGTAACAAAGAGACGATTACCACGATAAATCATCCAGGTAAATGCCATAGAGATCGCCATGGCTGCCATCAAAATCGCAATAATAACATGCAAGAAACTCTCAGCCATAGTATCCAGCATCTCTTGTCCCAATATTAAAATCAAAAACACAAATAAAATAGCAATCATACCAAGCCCGAGTCCAGCTAAAGTCAAAAATAGCGACACTCGCGCTCGCTTAAATGCATATTCTACATACTCGTCATCCTCTAGCTTAAGAGTGGGAAAATCCCTCTTGCTACGGTCATGACGGATTGTTGCTAGGCCCTCATCCATAATGATAAACTCCTTTAGGTGATTATACCTTATTTTGAGGTTTTTGTAAATGTTTCCAGCCTTTTTCTGTGACGACACGGCCCCTAGGGGTGCGAGCGAGGAGGCCAAGTTGTAAAAGATAAGGCTCGTAGTAATCCTCGATAGTAGTAGCTTCGTCGCCAGTCAGAGCAGCGATAGTAGTAAGACCAACTGGGCGATCGCCATAGTTCTCATACATGAGACGGAGCATATTGCGATCGGCCGGGTCGAGACCGAGCTCGTCAATCTCCATGAGAGCAAGAGATTGCTCGGCGATTACATGATCCACAATACCATCGCCGTTAACATCTGCGTAGTCGCGAACGCGCTTGAAGATACGGTTAGCAATACGTGGAGTAAGGCGAGACCTAGTAGCGAGCAAAGTGCAAGCGTCTGGAGAAATCTTCGTATTGAGAATCTTCGCTGTGCGACCGATAATACGCTCTATCTCGGGCTCTTTATAATATTCAAGACGGTGGATAATACCAAATCTATCCCGAAGTGGGCCGGCCAGAGAGCCAGTACGAGTGGTGGCACCGATGACGGTGAATTTCGGCAAATCTAGACGTACGCTACGAGCAGCCGGGCCTTTACCAATCACGATGTCAAGCTTATAATCCTCCATTGCAGAATACAGAACCTCTTCTACAGTGCGCCTGAGGCGATGAATCTCGTCAATAAAAAGCACGTCGCCATTCTTAAGATTAGTCAAGATAGAGGCTAAATCGCCAGCGCGCTCGATAGCTGGGCCACTGGTGACACGTAGCGAAGCGCCGAGCTCATGCGCAATAACACCAGCCATGGTAGTCTTGCCAAGACCTGGGGGACCATATAATAAGATATGGTCTAGCGCTGCGCCATCACTACGCTTCTTAACGGCGTCGATAGCGAGCTTAATGTTATTCTTCAGATGCTCCTGACCGATATATTCAGAAAAAGTAGTGGGGCGAAGTGAAACCTCAATCTTAGCCTCTTCGATATCGTTCTCATCAGTGGTGGGCTCAACTAACCTCTCTATTGCCATAGATTGATTATACCATACTTTATAGGTTAAGACATTAGCCTTCGAGGAGTTTAACGATGAGAGAGGTGATGAGGGGCTTCTCGTCTGGATTTGACTCGGCAATGAGAAGGGCGATGGCCGTGAGGGCGCGATCACTAATCTTCGTCTCGCCATTCTTCGTGAGATGCTGATCATTAATCGTTAAGAAGACAATGAAGAGGAGCGAACCGATGCGCTTATTACCATCATAGAATGGATGATCCTTAATAATAAAATAAATAAGATGAGCCGCTTTCTCTGAAGTGGTAGGATAGAGATCCTTGTCGTCATAACTCTGATAAATAGACTCAAGTGAGCCTTTAAAGGCGTCACCTCTCGGCTTGCCGAAGAGATCACTACCGTGGACAGATTTCTTAAGACCCATAATGACTTCTTCGCAGAATTCTGGGGTGAGTTTCTTCCCTTTCCTAGTCGACTTGGTGTTAAGATTAAGTCGGATCGTAGCCATGTCGTTCTGTGAG
>JAZQJM010000005.1:0-5870 GCA_045541635.1 Candidatus Nanosyncoccus sp. | reverse complement strand
ATATATAGGAGCGCACAGCGCTAAGTATAGCGCTTAACTTCTGTTTTATTTTAGACAAGTTTAACATGTTGATATTTACCTCTTTTTGGTGTATGTATAACCTTTACTATTTATTAGTATAACACAGATTTTTAATTTTTTGATTAATTATGTCGATTTTCAAACGAAATTTAATTTTGCTTAGCTAACGTACCCCACGCTGCATATTCATGTTATTGAAGTTGCTATTGCTATTACCAGCCGTAGTAACAATGCCCGAAATAGTGAGGGAAGTAGCTTCTTTGCCATTAAGATATATAGTGTACATCTCACCTTCTTTAAATGCACTAGTACCAGCTGCGATATGATTAAATGTCTTAACCGAAGTGTGACTCAGCACAGTATTACCAGCAGAATCTTTGATTTCGATTTTTGTGCCAGCTGAAGCTGTAGTAGATAGATATACGCTTATATTATTAACTGACGAAGTCTGACCGAGAGTCTCTGCCATACCACTGGCGCCGACTGCTATGACTTCGCCACCGTTCATTACGATAGCAGAGCCTGTATCTAATGCACCATTGCCATTATTAGTAGGCCCGTCCACAACTACGGTACCACCATTAAAGTAGAGAGCTCCATTGCTATCTATGCCGTCGCCGGCTGAGTTCACATAAACGCTACCGCCATTAATGGTAAGAATACAATTCTCGTCCACATCAAATGCCCCAGCGCCAGCACGGTTAGTAGCTGAGCTGTCGGCGCCGCCACCAGCATTCATGCCATCATCTGACGCAACAATAGAAATCGTACCATTATTAACCGTTATTTGCTGAGCCTCGAGGCCTTCGTAGCTTTTTTCAATATTAATATCACCACCATCTATGACAAGTATTGAGTCGGCATGCATACCGTCATCACTGGAATCAATAGTAAAATTGCCATCTACGATACCTATATAACCGTTGGTATGGATTGCGTCGTCTTTTGATGTGATATTATAAGTACCACCATAGATTAGCATCGTGTTGGTAGCTTTAACGCCTTTTGCTCCAGCATTAATTGCGAAAGTGCCGTTTTCTATCAAGACAAAGCCTTTAGTATAGTCGGTATCATTGGTCGATTTAATTGCATCGGCTCCGGAGTTGATTATAAAATCGCCGTCCACGATATATACCGAATCTTTACCACGGATAGCGTCGTCGGCTGAAGCGATAGTATAAGTCCCACTGTTGAATTTTAAATCATCTTTACTAACAATACCGTCGCCATGGTTAGCATTAATAGTAAGCGTGCCGTTACCTGTGAAGCTCAGATCATCTTGAGAATATATTACACCATCCACGTCTTCATTATAATCGGAACTATAGCTTGTGCCATCCTCTAAGTAGTTATTGCCTACTAGCTCAATCACTAAGTCCTCAGCTGCATAGCAAGCGATGGCTGGGCCAGATGAATTCTTGATGGATACATTATCCAGGATGATACGTACTGGTACGTCAGTAGCATTAACAACAATCATACCGTCATCGATAGAGCCGGTAAAGTGGTAGGTGCCTGGCGATGAAATAGTATAGGTACCGGATAATTCTATGTCATATGTACCATAATTATTCCAGTTGATTTTAGCGTCGCCGTTGTCTATTTCTAGGTTGCTATAAATATCTGCAGAACTCGTTACGATACCGTCATTTACGGAATTGCCGACAAGATTTGCTACAACACCGATTCCTACTAGCAAAAGGATAGCTACGCCGATAAAAATCCATCGAAAATCATATTCCACAGCGACCTCTTCGACTGAGCCAACCTGAGACTTTGCCTCTGCCTCGGGAATAGCTACGACCGGCGCTGAGTCCTCCTTATTATTACGATTTGGTTTCTTCGTCATTAAATCTCCTCTTCTAGGACTGGCTGACTTAAGGTGACCTTGAGATTGCAGTTCTTGACACGAATTTCATCGAGAAAATCTTTCTCCTTAGCGCCACGCTTCATGCGAATGCTATAAGTAAGGTCATACAATGAGCCCATATTAACGGTCTTCATAGTGATAAGGTCGGCACGGGAAGTATATTTATGAAGAATCTCCTTAAGGGCATCATCATAATTAAGATCTTCTGGAATTGTAATGCGCAGCACACGCTCCTTACGGTCTGGGCGCAGGATAGGTGTGTAGGTGAAGAACAGAATAGAGATAATACCAATCACCGTGAAGGCTGCGCCAAATAGAAGATGTCCCATACCACATGCAAGACCGATTGCCATTGCGAAAAAGATCACCAAGAGATCTTTAGCCCTACCACGTACAGATCGGAAACGAATTAGAGAGAAAGCACCAAGAATTGCGATCGAGGTACCGAGGTTACCATTGATCATAATCATGACTGCCATCACGAGTAGTGGTAGGACTGTAAGTGTCACCAGAAAACCCTTAGTAGTTTGCGAAGTCTTCATGTGGGTGATTGCAAGTGCAAGTCCCATCAAGATTGATGCACCGGCAGCTATCAAGGCTGTGTCTATCTCGAGTCCGGTAGTACTAAGGTCGAATATACTATTAAACATTTTGCTCCTTTCTTATTAATGTATATATATTACCTATTTTTGAAAATTGTCCTGGGTAGGCCTTTACGTCGGAGAGGGCATGAACCAACCATAAGGGTAATACTCCATGTGCTTTTATCTCCATTATTATATTCTTGTTGTCTTTAAAAAATTTCTTATCATGGGTACGTTTAGAAAAAGTAAGATTATCATCACGATAGCTTAAATCTTCATCGAAAGTAATGCGAAGCCTGTTCTCACCTAGATAACTTTCTCGATTATAATAAACGAGAATCTTAGGAGTGAGCCTTAGCTCTTCTACTAGATAATCAACTTCTTTTGCGATTTGAAGATCATCCAGTGTCTCGATTTTGCGACCAGCAAGCTCGTAGGCCGTCTTCTTGCCACTAGCAAACTCGCGATAATCCTTACTAGTGAGAAGTACGCGCCTTTTATAACCAATGCGATATTCTTGTTCCTTTAGCTTCGTCTTAATCTCAATGAAGACTTTATCGTAACCACCATACGAACGGGCGCGCAGTTTCTTCTTAAATTCTGGGCGTTCGATGGAAGTAATAATTGAATCGAAATTGTCATTATCGAAATATATATTATATACTTCGGATTGATGATACCGATCAGGCTCCATGTGCGACTTAATGGATTCCAGGATTTGCTGTTTCTGTTCCTTGGTGATGAGGTATTTTTTCTCGACCCTTTTGAATACTTTTTCATCCATAATACTATTATAATATAATAAGAAACTTAAAGAAAAATTAAAATCTTAAGTTAATCGGGCTATATTCGTTATATTAATACGAACCTTAAAATTTTCTGAAATTTGAAGATTTTTAAGGTTCGGATTTGCGACAATATATTATAATAGGGGTATGAGAATATTATACGTAGAAGATGAAAAATTCCTAGCTGAAGCCGTGATACATTTGCTTAAGAAAGAGCGCATCATGGTGGACTGGGTAGAGGATGGCAACGAAGGCCTCGAACTGGCGCTGAAGCCGAATTACGATGCTATCGTATTAGATATTATGCTGCCTGGACTGTCTGGGCTGGAAATTTTACAAACTATTAGAGGACGAGATGTTAAGACACCAGTGATTATGCTATCTGCCTTGAACGAAGTGGAAGATAAGATCAAAGGCTTAGAATATGGCGCTGATGATTATCTAGCTAAGCCATTCAAGACAGCAGAACTAATCGCAAGACTAAACGCAATTACCAGGAGGCCACCACTCGCCATGCAGGAGTCGCTAAAATTTGGCACATTAGAATATGATGTAAAAAATCGCACAATGAATGGAACACTGCTTACTGATAAGGAGGCTGGTATCCTGGAAATGCTTCTGAAGAACCCGGGGCAAGCTATTACTAAGGCACAAATACTGGCACATGTATGGGGTAGCGATGCTGAGCATGACGAGAATTATGTGGAAGTCTATATGAGCTACCTACGTAAGAAAATTAAAGACACTGTGCCTGATGTAGAGATAAAAACAATTCGTAATTTAGGATATAAAATAATCAATGTTTAGAAAACTTCGCAATAAACTTATTTTAATCAATCTCAGCATTACGACGGTAGTAATCGTAATTGCTTTTTCAATTATCTATATTGTATCTACTAGATCGGCTGCGAATCGACCACTTTTTATTCAGGAGTTCCAAAATAACCTAGAACAGGGCGTAGACACCGAACAGAATAACCCCACCGATGAAGTGCGTGAATTCGTAGCGATGTCGCTCAGGACAGAGAAGAATACAGCAGCCAGGGAACTATTAATCACGTTGATTTCTTCTGGATTAGCTATTGAACTTGCTGTGATTTTTATTTCGTACCTGATGGCTGACGAAGCAATCAAGCCAGTACGCGAAGCGTATGAGTCGCAGAAGATTTTCATCGCCAATGCTTCCCACGAAATCAAGACGCCACTTGCCGCAATATCAGCCAATCTCGAGGCAGCCGACATTAAGAATAACCACTGGATTAAGAATGTGGAACTTGAGACGGAGAAGCTTACTATACTGAATAAAGAATTATTAACATTGGCAAAGACTGACTTAGTAACAGAGCCACAGATAATCGAGGCAGATTTAAAGAAAATTACCAAGAAAATCTCCGATAGCTTCAAAGCGCGTGCAGCTGACAAGCAATTTACTGTAAAATTAAAGTCGAGTAAGAAAATCAAGATAGACGTCAGTGATTATGAACAGATTTTGTCGATTTTGCTCGATAATGCCATTAAATATTCTGATAAGCTCATTAATGTAGAGCTAGCCGAGCACTCACTCACGGTAGAAAATGACGGCAAGATGATTAGCAGTGAGCAGGCTGCACATGTTTTTGATAGATTTTACCAGACAGATAAAAGTAGTGATGGTGTAGGGCTGGGGCTCTCAATTGCAAAATCTCTAGCCGATAAAAATCACTGGAAAATTAGCGTCTCTAGCGATAGCGAAAAAGAACTGACTAGTTTCAAATTGCTTTTTTAGGGCATCCGTGTTATAATAGCACGATATAAACAAATAGGTGGGTGCACATTTAAAAGGAGGGATGTTTATGCTAACCACTACAATCACCTGCATCGATAGCGATGGAAGTGCGATATTGGATGCTGGGTTTCCCAATTTCTTAGCTAGTAGGATGTTTCCGGGAGACGCCCTATCGGTGTTTATGCCAAATGGCATTCCCATTAATCCACTGCCATTCTATAGTGGGTATTTTGGTAAGGAACACGAGCCAATACTACTATCAAATGGCAGCAAAGTACTTTTTACAGTCAAGGGGGCGTCTGCTGCGAACGAATACAGGCTACGAGAGGGTGATCAGCTTTGCTTTAGCTTGATTGAAAATGGTAGGTTCTATGAACAGGAAAACGCCTATTCAATCGATCACTTAAAGTACAATCGTTCTATCTTTCGTGACAGGCGCTCGTTTGCGAATTTTAGGCCAGTATTTAGGGGATGCGATTATCTATTTCGCTCTGCGAGTCCGTTTGACAATACTTACGGAAGGGCAGATTCGGTAGCTGAGTTGGTAGCCAGTCACGGCATCAAGACGATTATTGATCTGTCTGACAATATCGGAGACTATGTTAATTTTATTAATAATGGCTCAGATATGGTTCGGAACATCAGCAGAACCTGCTCGGTGTATCCTGTTGGTGGCGTAACTAATATCTATTCGGATGAGTTTATCGAATCCACACTTGAGGCGCTAAACTTAATTTCTAAGGAAGAGCTGCCGATTCTGATATGCTCACAGAGTGGCAAGCGTAGGAGTGGTTTTGTCTGTATGTTGCTCCAAGCACTTTCTGCAGATTGTGATTTTGTTT
>JAZQJM010000004.1:0-5978 GCA_045541635.1 Candidatus Nanosyncoccus sp. | reverse complement strand
ATATCTGGGCAGTGATTGGTACGTTCTTCGGATCGGGCGATACGTATGAATTTGGCAAAAGTGTAGATACGGGAGTAGCTAATCTTGTAAAGATGGTAAATGGGAGCTGTCCTAATACTAAATATGTACTGGGTGGCTATTCGCAAGGGGCGATGGTAATATCAAAGGCGATTCATAGCATTGCGCCCAGCAAGATAATCTATGCTGCGACTTTTGGTGATCCGAAGATATATTTGCCAGAGGGCAAAGCCATTGGCTCGTGGGGACTCGTCAATTCGTCTAATAAGAATGTTTTCAGAAACGGTTCTCTACCACCAGCCTGTGCTGGGAAAGACCTCTCGGATTATCGAGCATATGTACCAGATTGCTACGCATATGAGGGAATGCTAGGTGGATATCAGCCATATGCGCCACTCGGCTACGAGGGCAAACTCGGGACTTGGTGTAATGGGAAGGATATTTTCTGTAGTTCATATCTTAGCATTAGTGATCATCTGAAATATGCCAGCGATGATGGTTCTGATTTATATGATGACGCATCTAAAATAATTGCAACCAAGATCAATAACGAATTCAATGTGAAAGGCGAATCATATTCTGACCATGATGTGGTAGTATTGATAGATACGACATATTCTATGCTAGAGCATGCAGAGGAATATCAGGAACGAGCCCTAGAAATCGCAAAATCCACTCTAGAGAGTGGTGGTAGGGTAGCGCTTTATGATTATCGTGACCTCGCTGATAAGTTCTACTATCGGCCGAGAGCACGCTGTGACTTCGAGAGTTGTACTTTAGCGAAGTTCGATGAGGAACTTCATAGCCTAACGTATTTCAGCGGAGCTAACAAAACGCTGGACGAATCATTACTTCAAGCATCGTTTATTACTATGCAAGAATTAGAATGGAAAATTGGTGCCGTAAAATCTATTGTTATATTAACAGATGCCGGATACCATTCACCCGACCTTGACAAAACTGGATTTTATGATGTGGTAAATCTTAGCAAAAAGATTGATCCAGTGAATTTCTATGTGTACACCACGAGCGAAGTCGCGTCCAGATATGATTCACTAATAAATGAGACTGACGGGGCAGTAGCGACTAATGCCGATGATTTCCATGAGATGCTTGCATACATGCTTGGCAGAGTCGATGCTTTGCCGAAGACTCAAGAATACGATAGAATAGACGATACGTCAGTACTGGTAGATGAGTTTACGGAATTGCCCGTACTGACGGTAGAGTCCGTCGATAATACTGGCGAACAAGTGACGGTGGATTTTGACAATACGGGCACTAGTGCACTTGTGGCACTAAATGATAATGTGGTCGGCATAGTAGAAGAAAATCATGCAACCGTCAATGAAATAGATTTGTCCGTGAGTAATAAACTATCACTAATACCTATATCGGGTGAGAGACGTGGCAGAACTGCCGTCGTGACGATTAATGAGGTCGCAGGAGAAGATGATTTTAGCTATTCTGGAGCCACTGTGACAGCTCAAAACGATGTGACAAATAATGTAGGTAGCCTAACGCAATATATGAATGCAGTATCTTTACCTAAGAAAAAAGTCGTAGGGGAAGTTATCATACCGAAAACGCCCAATACTGGGCGCGCTAGATGAACTTTATATTTAAGCGTACCTTGTACTGCGCCGTAATGTATTACATTGTGCTATGCTGCGCCGTACTGCACTTTGCTTAGACACTAGTGGTTATTCCGTCAGAGCATCCTAGCTGGAGCTGAGATGCCAATGTTCGCCATACTCACACTTATAGACACTAAGCTTGGTATCCATATGGTGATCATATTCGGCAACTCTCGCTGCAGCTTCGGCTTCCTCTCGCGAATCATAGCAAATCTTATGAGATTCGCCCACCCAGCAGCGCTTAGGCTGATATGCTCCGTAATACAAGTGTTTGTTCTGTGACATTATCTTCTTATTATATCATAAGTTACGACAGAAGTCAAGCAATTGCATTTTTAGAGGATTCATGATATAATATTTCCCATGACTTTAGATAAAAACAGAATTAGAAATGTGGCAATTATCGCACACGTAGACCACGGCAAAACTACACTTGTAGATGGGCTTTTGAAGCAATCACATACTTTTCGTGATAATCAAGCAGAAATGCAGCAGACTCTAATTATGGACAGTATGGATCAGGAGCACGAACGTGGTATTACTATTACAGCTAAGCAGACCTGTGTCTATTATGATGAATATAAGATTAATATTATCGACACTCCTGGACATGCTGATTTTTCTGGCGAAGTAGAGCGCACGCTTAACATGGCTGATGGCGTGCTCCTAATCGTAGATGCACAGGAAGGTCCGATGCCACAGACTAAATTTGTCTTACAGAAAGCTCTAGAGCTGAACTTGAAACCAGTCGTAATTATCAATAAAATTGACAAGCCGGCAGCTCGCATTGACGAAGTAAAAGACGAGATTGAGAGCCTCTTCCTGGAGCTAGCTACCGACGAATCGCAGCTTTTCTATCCAATTTACTACGCTATCGCGCGTGAAGGTAAGGCTGGTAAGACTACTACGCTTGATGATGACCTGCATGTGATTTTCGAGTCAATTATTAATGATATTCCTGCACCAGATGTAGACGTGGCACATCCTGGCGCGCAGCTGCTCGTGGCAGCGCTCGCAGCCGATAATTATCTAGGCAAATATTGTATTGGGAAGATTTTCCGTGGCAAGCTGAAGAAGGGGCAGAGTGTTAAAGTCCTACGTGACGGCTCGATGATTAATGCGAAAATTGATAAGATTTTCTCTTATCGTGGACTAGGCAAGGAAGAGGTAGAGGAAGCAATCGCTGGTGATATCGTGGCTATTTCTGGCGTAGGTGAAGCAAACATTGGTGACACAATAGCGACTGGCGACAATCCAGAAGCGCTGCCAACAATTGAGCTAGAAGCACCGACACTTTCTATCTATATTGGCCCCAACACTTCACCACTTAAGGGGCGCGAGGGGGAGTTTACAACTTCACGGCAGATTGCTGAACGCCTCGAGCGTGAGTTAGAGACTAACATTGCACTAAAAATTGAACCAGACGGACTAGGATACAAAGTCTCTGGACGTGGGGAGCTACACTTGTCAGTGTTAATTGAAACGATGCGTCGTGAAGGTTACGAGCTAGAGGCTGGTAGGCCAGAAGTGGTCTATCGTGAGATAGATGGCGTAAAATCTGAGCCAATTGAATCTCTGACGATTGAAGTGTCGCCAGAGTTCGTGGGCGCCGTATCGCAAGAATTAGGTGTGCGTAAGGCCGAGCTAAAATCACAAGAGCTTACCACCACTGGCGCTACGAGGTTCGTATATGAGATATCAACAGCTGCGCTAATCGGGCTTCGTAATAATCTCCTAACTGCTACTAAAGGTACCGTAATTATGTCTAGCATTCCATCAGGGTATCGCCCAGTGGAAGGACGATATAAGCCAGAGCGTAATGGTGCGCTGGTGTCTTTCGAGACTGGCACATCTACAGCCTACGCGCTAGATGCTGCGCAGGCCAGAGGAGTACTCTATATTCCACCACAGGTGCCAGTATATCAGGGCATGATTGTAGGGCTATCTAATAAGAAAGATGACCTAGATATTAATGTCTGTCGCGAGAAACAACTCACTAATATGCGTACCCATGCATCAGATGGGGCGATTCAGCTGACGCCATATACCCAGTTATCGCTTGAGCAATGTTTGGATTTTCTACTTGATGATGAGCTACTGGAAGTTACTCCCCAGTCACTACGCTTGCGTAAGAGGCAACTAGACCCAATCAAGCGCAAACGTGAAAATCGCGCAATGTAATTAAACAGTCGTATGGAGGTAATGTGGCGAATAGAACTAATAAGATTATTGATAGTGATGAGATTTCTCGTAGTGGTGAGATTTTTGATGGTGATGGGATTTCTAGCAATGATGGGATTTCTGGTGGTGCAAGGGGAATGTTAGTAGACTCGCACTGCCATCTACACGACAGAGAATTCTATACGGAAACAGAAGCCTTAAATTGCCTCTCTAAGGCGTCTGCTGTTAATGTGAAGAAAATAATCTGTATTGGCACAAATCATGACGATTCGATGGCAGCGAGAAGCTTTGCCGAGAAACGCCCTCTAGTAGACCCTGGTGATGGTATAGATTCGGTACGAGTATACTGGACATACGGGATTCATCCAGAGTACGCAAGCGAAATGGGGCAAATGTCTCATTTGCTTGATGGCATTAATTTCGACACAGGGATGCCACCTATTGCGATTGGGGAAGTAGGACTAGACTATCACTATGAAGGTTATGACCGTACTGCCCAGATTAAGTTATTTGAGCGAATGTTGCAGCTCGCCCTCGATAATGAGTTGCCGTTATCTTTTCATGTGAGGGAAGCTTTTGATGATTTCTTCCCAGTGGTAGCAAATTTCCCTGGAGTCCGTGGGGTAATACACTCTTTCTCTGATAATAAGAAAAACTTACGGCGAATTCTCGAGAAGACGGACTTCTATGTGGGAGTAAACGGCATGGCGACATACTCGACGCTGCCGACTTCGCCACTTGATAGGATTTTGCTGGAGACTGACGCACCATTCCTCGCACCAGTACCCTACAAAGGCAGCAAGAACGACCCTTCGCATATTCCAGATATTGCGAAGTGGCTAAGTAGTAAACTCGATATAGAGCTAACAGAAGTAGAGCGCGTCACGACGAGGAACTGCGAGAAATTATTTAATTTGTAATTCGGGCCTGGCAGTGTGATTGGGGTGTTTTGCGAGGCCTACATAACGGCAATAATATTCCGGTGAGTTATATTATGACTAGTGCTTAATGAAAATAGGCGCGAGTGGATTACTGTGGGATGATTGTTCTTGGTGGGTTTAGGTGTGGGCGAGTCGTTATGGGGAATCTTATTCGGTGGGGTTTAGGCATTAGTGAGTCGTTATGGGGAATCTTATTCGGTGGGGCTTAGGCGTGAGCAGATTGTAAAACTTGCCCATATCTGCTACAATGTAAATATGAGAAAGAGTGAGGATTTAAGAAATAAGGCTGGCGCTCGAGTTACTATGCCTGAAGGCCAGCCAAGAAGAACTGATAATATTAGAACGCCTGCGTCTGGTGGACGTGCACAGGTGGGTTCGCCCAGTGGTCGTGTGAATGGTCCTACTCCTAATAATGTGAGTGATACTGCGATGAGAAGTGCTGCCAGGAGTGCTGCGCTTGATGCCACAAAGAGTCCTGAAGCCATACGGAGGAAATCTGGGCCTACAGATCGCATGCAGAAACACAAAATAATAGGAATTATTATATTTGTCGTTGGTATTATTTCGCTAATTATTGGTAGCGTGACACTTGTGATGGGACAGATCGCTAGAGAAAACGCTGCTAGTGACGTAGATTATCTAACCTCTATCGACGAGTGGCAGAAGGAGAACGAGCCAGCCGTGAGCTGGACTTTCCTGGGTGATGGAGCTGGAACTATTACTACCGATAATCATGGTAACGATTACCAGATGACTTGGGTACTCGAGAATGGCAAGATTAGCATTAAGACTGAGTGGCTATATAGCTTAAGTGATGAGTTCAATTACGAGATACAACGCGACAATAATGTGCTAATTCTTACCGATGCCAATGGTAATGAAGTGGCGAGGTTCGTAGGAATTAAGAAAGAGAATTAGAGACAGTATTAAGCCATCTAAAGCCAATACCCCAGGGTTCTGGGGTATTGTTTTGCGACGGTGTAGTGACTACTATACCTAGAGGCTTTGTGGTCTAGATATGTCGGGTAATAATTAACGGATTACATTTACATTTCACTTGCCAGACTTCTATTGCTCGAAAAACCAGTAAGCACTACCTTGCAAATAGAATCTTATATAACCTGTTTCTATTTCTGATTGCAGTGTCTAACCTCGAAAGATTTCGAGGCGCATTCATTCATCATACGTATCGTTTCATATC
>JAZQJM010000003.1:0-10327 GCA_045541635.1 Candidatus Nanosyncoccus sp. | reverse complement strand
CTCTATGTGGATTAGGGTGTTTTGTGGGGAGGGGTTTGGGGGTTATTTTATAACATGAACTTGGATGGGAAAGAGGCCGCTGGGGTGCTGGATATCTATGGGAGGAGATTTTATCATTATCATGGGTTATTTAACCAGGATTATATGAATTCGGGGGTGATGCTATTTAATATGGATGAGTGTAGGAAAACTGGTATGTTCGGAAAGGCCGTGAAGCTATGCATGAAGCGACGAATGATGCTGGCTGATCAGGCCGCACTTAATAAATCCATTAAGCGTCGTAAGCTGGTGAATAGGAAATATAACGAACAGGAAGAGCGACCGAGAAAAGATACTGTACTGCATCATTTTTCAAATAATTTTAAATTCTGGCCGGTTTTTCATGTACAGAAAGTGAAGCCATATGAGGTAGAGAAGGTTCATGAGGTTTTGAAAATCCACGAGTATGATGATATACTTGAGAAGTATCAAGAATTAAAGGATAACTTGTAAATGGCGAAGGCTGAATTATTCCAGAAAGATATACCGAAGAGCGAGCGCGTATTTTATTATGATTCTGAGGAAGATGATCCGATTAAGACGGACGAGCAGGAGAAGAAAGTTAAAGTTGGGCTACCGGATGGGTACGAATTCATTCCGAAGAATATTTTTGTGAGGATATATTCGGAAATACTGTTTCGGATTTTTTGGATTTTTGGACAGTGGTATGAGAGGTGTTATTGGAAACTTAAGATCCATGGGCGCGAGAAGTTGAAAGCTGCTAAGGGTAAGGGGTATGTGATATATGCTAACCATACGAATCCATTTCATGACGTGTTTGGTCCGGCACTGGTGGCTGATCGGAGGATTTTCACGATTATTAGTCCAGTGAATCTGAAGATTCCAGGGATTGGAAAATTCTTGCCATATATTGGTGGGCTACCACTCGGCAGCACGGTGGATGAGAAAAAACGATTTAACGAGGCAGTGGATGAGCGTCTCGGGGAGAAGAAGTGCTTGGTGATTTATCCTGAGGCGCATGTGTGGCCGTATTATACTGGGATCAGGAAATTTCCGGCAGGGGATAAATCTTTCAAATATGCCGTACGAAATGATGTGCCCATATATACGATGACTACGACTTATCATGAGCGTAAAGGTAGAAGTTTGCCTCGTATGGAGGCGTATCTTGATGGGCCGTTTTATCCTGAGGAAGGCAAATCCGAAGATGAAAACAGGGCGATGCTGGCTGATAAAGCTTATGAAAGTATGGTAAAATGGAGTAAGAAGAATACTTATCAATATTTTGAATATAAGAAAAGGCCAAAGAAAAAATGAGTATTTTCCAGACTGGAAATCCGATAAACAAATTAACAAAAGTAGTGCCGGTGTTCATGACGATAAATAATGGTTATGCGCCGTATGCTGCTGCATCTATTCATTCCTTGACACAGAAGTGCAATAGGAAGCGCTATTATCGAGTGATTATCCTCCATGATGGGCTAAGTTTCATTAATAGACTGAGATTGAGGAGCTTAGTGACTAACAATGTGGCGATAGAGTTTAGGAAAATGACACATAGTCTGTCGCTTAGAGCGATTATTGCGTATTGTGCGAAGAGGCGTAAAGGTTCGGGAGATTTCTTCTCGTCGGCCGTGTACTATTATCGGGCGTTTATTCCGAGGCTTTTCCCACTTTATGAGAAAGGCGTGTATATAGATAGTGACACGATATTAACTGGTGATATAGGTGAGTTGTTTGATATTGAGCTAGAAGATAAAGCGATTGCTGCAATGATTGATCCTAAGGTGTCAGTGATTCCAGAGTTTCGTGATTATGTAGATAAGGCTGTAGGTGTGCCACATGATGAATATGTGAATTCTGGGGTACTACTGATGGATTTAAAGAAAATGCGCAAGATGCGATATCTGTCAGAAATGATTAATTTGATTCAGAAATATGACGCTGATTTGGTGGCGCCAGATCAGGATTATCTGAATGTGATTTTGCAGGGCAAGGTGAAGTTTCTGCCAAAATGCTGGAACGCAGAGCCTTCTAATCGTTTGCCAAAAGACACTAAGTTAGTACATTTTAATTTGTTTAATAAGCCATGGAAGTATGATAATGTGCCTTGTGAAAAGTTGTTTTGGAACGCTGCAAGGGGGACGGGGTTTTATGGCGATCTGAAGAGGCAGAAGGAAGGGTTTTCTGAAGATAAAAAGAAACAAGACCAGGAACAAGTAGCAGCATTGATTAAGAAAGCTGGTAAGCTGGCAAAAGTAAAGAAGCCGTTATTTGAGGAAAATGAATTACAATAGTATATCGAAGTATTGTGTACTACATTGCAATAGATAAAGATATGAGGGTGAAAAAAGTGTTGTTTTTTGAAAAAGTGTGGTATAATATGTGTATGATATGCGAATGTAGCTCAGTTGTTTAGAGCGCTTCCTTGCCAAGGAAGAGGTCGAGAGTTAGAGTCTCTTCATTCGCACCAGATTAATTTGATACGGACTAGTGTCTATTGGTAATGACCAGTAGACATTTTTATTGGCTAACTCTCGGACCTTCGGTGCGAGAGTCAAAAGTCTCTTCATTCGCACCATCCATATAGCTCCAGCGAGGGGCTTATTTTGTTGGCTAACTCTCGGACCTTCGGTGCGAGAGTCAAAAGTCTCTTCATTCGCACCAGATTAATTTGATACGGACTAGTGTCTATTGGTAATGACCAGTAGACATTTTTGTTGGCTAACTCTCGGACCTTCGGTGCGAGAGTCAAAAGTCTCTTCATTCGCACCATCCATACAGCTCCAGTGAGGGGCTTATTTTGTTGAATATTTTATATACTATGCATATTGCTGTTATAATGTATAATATGATTGATCATGAAAGGAGTGATTCTGGTTCGTTGGATAATCCTTGGTTGAAAGAGGGGTTGTTTGATGATTTAGAACAGTCTTCAGAAAAAGATTTACCTGAGTTGCCTACGGATAGTCACGACTTTGTATGTAGGTTTTATTTGAGAGAGATTAAGCGAAGTGGGCGCTTGCCGGATTTGCGTAAATATTTAAGTGAAGCGTTGGCCGATCAGCCAAAAACCTATTCTTCAGTGGAAGATTACATGGTGGATAATCCTAATTATGATCAGGAAGTAGATACAAGTTTAAGTCAGAGGGAAAAGGATTCTATTTTGCAATATTCGGGATATAGATACGCTTGGATTAATTCGGTTGAACGTGGTTTCTGGGATTATGAAAAACTGGGCCGTAAGACACCTGAGGCAGAAAAAGAAATTAGAAGTACTGCTAATGCGATTGATATGGCCATCATGAAGTCGCCTGCGCCTAAACAGTCCTTTACTACTTTTCGTGGTACCAATCTAGACGGATTCAGAGACTATGGCATTGAAAGTTTGTCTGATTTAGTAAAAATGAAAGGGCAGTTTATGCTTGAGCGTGGTTTTGCATCTACTTCAATGCTTAGTGAGAGGAGCTTTGTTGGAAATGAGTATAGTGATAATCCGTTACGTAGCAAAACTGATATTGAAATTCGTTATCTGATACCATCTCAATCACACGATACAGTCGCGTTGACTGATGCTAGCCTTAGCTATTCTCCTGAGCAAGCAGAGGTCTTGCTTAATCGTAACTCTCTCAGTTATGTGTCGGATGTTAATCAGGATAAAGATGGGCATTACGTCGTTGACGCAATTCTTGTGCCACGTAGTGTTTATGATCCGAACCACATGGAATAATATAATATATTTACGTTGTGATGTTTTACTAAAAATGACGTATGCATTATATATGTAGTTTTAATACGACTAGAATTGGTTTTGAACTTATGGATTATATGGTTATTATTGATGGTGGGCTGTTTGATTTTGGGGATTTTTACGGTATAATGTAAGCATAAGAATATAATAATATAAACATATGGACATAGTATTGCAAATATTATTGCTAGTGGTGGGATTCGTAATACTGATTAGGGGTGCTGATTGGCTGGTAGATGGTGCGTCGAGTACTGCAGCGCATTTTAAGATCTCGAAGTTACTAATCGGGCTTACGATAGTGGCCTTTGGTACTGGTGCGCCAGAACTTGCAGTGTCGATTTCGTCATTAATTAATGGCACGACAGATATGTTGCTTGGCAATGTGATAGGTAGTAATATTTTGAATATTTTACTGCTAATTGGAATTGCTGCCGTAATTCGTCCAATCAGGATTAAGAAGAATACCGTAGCGAAGGAAATGCCACTGCTATTGCTAATTTCTACTGGGCTAGTAGTGCTGTTTCTGGATGTATTATTGATGAACGCTGATTCTAATACGATTTCGCGAGCTGATGGAATAATCTGCTTGCTGTTCTTTGCGATTTTCTTATATTATATTATTTCGATGGCGCGCAAGAATCGTGCTAGCAAAAAGGAAGTGGAAAAGCCTCAGTATAAACTAGGCGTATCGATACTACTTGTGGTGCTAGGGCTGGTCGGTGTAGTGGGTGGTGCAGAGCTGGTAGTAGATTCGGCTTCGACAATTGCACGCGCGATTGGTGTGTCGGATAGAATAATAGCACTGACGGTGATAGCATTTGGCACTTCTCTCCCTGAATTAATCACAACGATTACGGCTGCGAAGCGTGGCGAAACGGAACTCTTGGTGGGTAATATTATCGGTAGTAATATCTTTAATATTTGTATAGTACTAGGATTACCAGTGGCGTTATTTGGGACGATTACTCCTGATAGTTTTCAAGTAATTGATATTGTGATGCTGGTGGGGTCGGCTGTGATTTTGTGGCTAGTGGCGCGCAGTGGTAGGAAGATTACAAGGGCTGAGGGGATTGGGATGCTGGTACTATTTGCTGCGTATTATAGCTATATAATATATAATGCTGTGGTACAGATGATGTAAAAAATAGGCCAGTGGCCTACTATAATTTGGAGGTGCCTACCGGAATTGAACCGGTGTACGCGGTTTTGCAGACCGCTGCGTAACCACTCCGCCAAAGCACCATCTATATATATTGTATCATAAGTCTCATAAATTTGGTATAATGGTAGTAATAAAATATTAAAGGAGAAAAATGGGTATAGGAATTATTATCGCGGTAGTAATAATTATAGCTATCGTGGGGCTAATCGTAGGAATCTATAATAGTCTTGTAACGCTAAATGAGCGTGTAGAAGAAGCGTGGAGTGATATCACTGTACAGCTTAAATATCGAGCTGATTTGATTCCAAATGTAATAGAGACGGTCAAAGGCTATGCTAAACACGAGAAAGAAACATTCGAGATGGTAACTTCGGCGCGTTCTGCTGTGATGGGTGCGAAGACAGTGAAACAGGCAGCTGAAGCAGAGAATGCTATGCAGGGTGCACTGGGTAAGATTTTTGCAATTGCTGAAGCATATCCGGAACTTAAGGCTAATGAGAATTTTAAGACTCTACAGACTCAGCTTCAGGATGTAGAGGATAAGATTCAGGCATCAAGGCGCTTCTATAATGCTGGAGTAAAGGAACTTAATACTAAGATTAAGACTTTTCCTACTAATATTATTAATAATATGATTGGTCATTTTAAGAAGCGTGATTATTTCGAAGTGGCAGATAATGAAAAAGCCCGTATCGAGAAAGCGCCAGAAGTAAAGTTCTAATTAAGGAAGTCGCTCCGTGCCTTGCTGTACGGGGCGATATGATATGGAGGCGTAATGTATAAACAAATCGCTCAAAATAAACGCAGGACATGGTTAATTATGATTGTGTTCGTGCTGGTAATTGCAGCTATCGCTGGGATTTTTGCGTATTACTATCGGGATCCTTTTATTGCTGTGTGGACAATTGTGATTGCGACGATTTACGCAGTGATACAATATTTTGCTGCTGGTACGCTAGCCGTAGCGATGTCGGGGGCGCGTGAGATACAGAAAAAGGATAATCCAAGACTATATAATATAGTGGAGAATTTAAGTATTACGACTGGACTGCCGATGCCGAAAGTATATGTGATAGACGATCCTGCGCCGAATGCTTTTGCGACAGGCAGGGATCCTCAGCATGCTGTGGTGGCTGCAACGACTGGACTAATGGATATCATGAATGATAAAGAGCTGACGGCCGTGATGGCACATGAGATGTCCCATGTGAAGAATTATGATATAAGAGTAAGTATGATTGTGTTTGGGCTAGTATGTGTGATTGGGCTGATTTCAGATTTGGCGTTTCGGATGATGTTCTATGGAAGTAGGAGAAGGAATGAAGAAGGTAGCCCGATAGCGTATGTACTGATTGCGCTGGCTGCGATTTTTGCGCCGATATGTGCTGCGATTGCGCAGATGGCTGTGTCACGAGAACGCGAGTATTTAGCTGATGCTTCGGCTGTAAATATTACAAGATATCCAGAGGGGATGATTGCTGCACTTAAGAAATTACAATCACATGCCCAGCCGATGAAGAACCAAAACACTGCGCAGGCATCTATGTATATTAATGATCCACTGAGGAAAGGGTTTTTCGATAATTTATTTAGTACACATCCTCCACTAGAAAAACGCATTGAAAGATTGGAAAATGGCAAGAAGAATTTCTAAGAAGAAGACTGATGCGAGTAGTGATAAGAAAGCGCGCCATGATCTTTCTGATGCGAAGAAAAATACAAAGAAAAACGCTAAGAACGATGCTAAAAAGAACGGCATATTCAGAAAATGCTTGAACTATATTAAAAAGAAAACTTCTAACAAGTGGCATAAGTCTTTCAAGCGTTCGTATCGGGAAGATTATGTGAGGGAATTAAATATTCCTGGAATTATGCAACATAGCTTGCAGAGTTTTAAAATTATTTTCAAGAATTGGAAAGTTTTTGCGCCGTTTCTGATTATGATGGTGGTGGCAACGATTGTGTTGATTGGGATGATGGATGAGGAGACGTATCGGAAATTTCAGAAAATTCTCGACCAGACAGCAGAGGAAACTGGAACCCATGACCTGGGTATTATGGCGAAATCAGGATTATTACTGTTGTCTACTATAACGACTGGGGGTGTTTCTGGCTCAAATAGCGATGCGACAGTGTTAATTACGGTGATACTGTTCCTGACGATTTGGCTAGTGACTATATACTTGATAAGACATATCAAGGCTAATGAAAAAGTAAACTTAAGAGACGGATTATATAATGCGATGACGCCGTTAATTTCGACTCTGGTGCTATTAATAATTGTAATGATTCAATGTATTCCGATTGTACTACTCGTAGTGGCATATTCAGCGGCTGTGCAGACGGATTTCCTGGCGACGCCTTTCTATGCGTTGGTGTTTTTTATCTTTGCAGCGTTAATGGTGCTACTATCTGGATACCTATTATCAGGTTCGTTAATGGCGCTAGTGGCTGCAACGGCGCCGGGGCTCTATCCTTTGAAAGCGCTAAGTGCTGCATCTGAGCTAATGGCTGGAAGGAGAATTAGATTTATACTGAGACTAATTGCACTTTTCATTGTGCTGGTGATTACTTGGGTAATTGTGATGCTGCCGATTATTGCTTTTGATCTGTTCATGAGTCAATTTGAATGGACGAAATACATACCACTAGTGCCGATTTGTTTGATGGTGATGACGTGCTTTACTGGGGTGTATATTTCGACGTATTTGTACCTGTATTACAGATATGTGATAGAATAATATTATGGAAAAAGAAGAGGCAGCAAAAAGAGTAATTAAACTACGCGAGTTAATTGACGATTATAGATATCATTATCACGTGCTAGATGAGTCAATTATGAGCGAAGCGGCTGCTGATTCGCTAAAGCATGAGCTAACATTACTGGAAGAAAAATATCCAGAGTTAATTACGCCAGATTCGCCGACGCAACGAGTAGCAGGCAAGCCACTAAGTAAATTTACGAAAATTTCTCATGACAAGAGGATGATTAGTTTAGCTGATGTATTTTCGCGAGAGGAAGTGCTAGAGTGGGTAGAGAGAGTGCGTAAACTAGTGTCTGGTGGCGAGGTGAAAGAATTTTTTACTGATATTAAGATGGATGGGCTGGCATGTTCGCTCAAGTATCGTAATGGAGTATTTTATCAGGCTGTTACGCGTGGTGATGGATTAGTCGGCGAAGATGTGACACAAAATGTAAGGACTATCCAGAATATACCATTAAAATTATCTAATGACGCGCCTAGTGAAGTGGAAGTGCGTGGTGAAATCGTGCTTTTTAAGAAAGATTTCGATGCTCTTAACGAGAAGCAACGCAAAATGGGTGAGCCAGAATATGCGAATCCACGCAATCTGGCTGCTGGTTCGATTAGACAGCTAGATCCAGCCGTGGCTGCTAGTAGGCCACTAAAATTCGTAGCATATGACCTAGTAGTACCAGATTCGCCAACTTGGCATGATGCTTATGAAATGCTTCGTAAGTTGAAATTCCAGACATCCAATGAAGATAAAGTGTGGTCTATTCATCAGATGCATGAACTTTTTGAATATATTGACGAGTTGGATGAATACAGAAAAGGGCTATTATTTAATACGGATGGTATGGTGATTAAGATCAATGACCGTGCTATATATGATAAACTTGGTATTGTAGGAAAGACTCCTAGGGGCGCTGTGGCGTTTAAGTTCCCAGCTGAAGAATCGACTACCGTGGTGCGCGATATCGTGATATCGATTGGTAGGACCGGGGCTGCTACGCCGGTAGCGATTCTAGATCCTGTGGAAGTTGCTGGTACGACAGTGAGACACGCTTCACTTCATAATGCAGACGAAATTGCAAGGCTCGATATAAGAATCGGCGATACGGTAATTATATATAAGGCTGGTGATATTATCCCACAGGTGAAAGAAGTGCTTACGACTCTTCGGCCTGAGGGGACGGTGGCTTTTGACTATGAGGAAGCGCTTGCTCGGCAATATCCTGATTTGAAGTTCGTGAGGCCAGAGGGTGAAGTGGTATATAGAGTGGATGGCGAATCTTCAGATTATATATTGAAGCGTGCAATAGAATACTACGCGTCAAAGCCGGCTCTTAATATTGAAGGGCTAGGCGAGAAGAATGTCGAGGCACTAATTGATGCTGGACTCGTGAAGGAAATTCCGGATTTATACAGGTTAAAGGCTACGCAGGTGGCATTGCTTGAGAGATTTGGTGAACTCTCGGCCAATAACCTAATTAATGCCATAGCTGGGGCTAAGCATCCGGCGCTAGGCAAATTTATTACGGCGCTAGGTATAAGGCATGTAGGAGTTGCGACGGCGACAGCGTTGGCTCGTAAATTTGGTTCACTTGATAAGCTAATGATAGCAGATGCTGAGCAACTACTAGAAATTCCAGATATTGGTGAAGTAGTGGCTGATTCGATATTAGCATACTTCAGCGATGATGATAATATTGCAATGCTAGAGTCACTACGCGAGCTGGGAGTGTGGCCAATGGATGAGGCGATGATTGATTTGCCATTAAGTGGCAAGTCGTATATCGTAACAGGTACTTTAGCTACTATGGGGCGAGAAGAAGCTGAGGATAAACTGCGCGCGCTCGGTGCTACGGTGACATCTACCGTCACGAAAAATACCACAGCATTAATTGTAGGTGATAAACCAGGTAAATCGAAAACCGAAAAAGCTAATAAACTCGGTATTACTACTATTAGTGAAGCTGAATTCTTGAAGCTTGTGGTGTAGTAAGTGAACTTTTCTTAATAAGAAAAGTTCAGCAAAAGAAGCTTTGGACTTCTTTCCGGAGGAAAAGAAGTCCAGCAACAAAGGCTAGCATGAAAAATGAAACGAGAGTGAATTTCACTCAGTGAACTTTTCTTAATAAGAAAAGTTCAGCAAAAGAATTACAGTATGAAAAATGAAACGAAAGTGAATTCCACTCAGTGAACTTTTCTTAATAAGAAAAGTTCAGCAAAAGAATTACAGTATGAAAAATGAAACGAAAGTCAATTCCGTTTCATTTTTTGATTATATCTCTAGAATTCTTTTAGAATTCTAGAGATGATCGAATTTATTTTAAATACCATTTGTCATTGTTCTTATGATATAATTATTATTAATATGAAGGCAATACATAACTCTTTTAAATATGAATGTTTTTGGTGACTTTGTGTTAAAAATTGCTGGTTTTGTTGATTTTTCACACTAAATTTGATATAATATAGATGTACTAGTTGGTCTCGTAGTATAACGGTTAGTACAACGGGTTTTCATCCCGTCAACGCGAGTTCGACTCTCGCCGAGATCACCAGAAGACCTTTGAGTCTTTTTTTGTTGCTCGAGTCGAACCTTTGGTGCGACTCTCGCCGAGATCACCAGAAGACCTTTGAGTCTTTTTTTGTTGCTCGAGTCGA
>JAZQJM010000002.1:0-10804 GCA_045541635.1 Candidatus Nanosyncoccus sp. | reverse complement strand
CCTCGCAATCGGCGATCGTCTCAAGTTCTTCACTCGTGACACCAAGAAACGTACCCTTTAGTAATATAATCTCCAGAGTAACTCTGGAGATTTTTATCAGTTACGCCAAGTGCTACGAATCTTCGTAAAATCTTCACCCTATCCATCGCGCTTATGCTATAATTAAACTATGAATTTTGACGAGAAATTTTTACAAGAAATGGGGTTATCAGCGATGCCAGCCGAGCAGAAAGAGTCTTTCCTGGCTTACATCCAAGAGGAACTAGAGGTACGTATTGGTATGCGTATTGCAAAAGGCCTACCCCAGGAGAAACTGCGCGAATTCGATGCTATCACAGATATGAAGGCAGCCGAAGCCTGGCTCAGCGCTAATCGCCCAGATTTTCGCGAAATTGTTAATCGCACCGTAGAAGAAATGAAATCAGAGATTCGCGCCAATCGAGACAAGCTAATTAAATAGCGCAATCATAAACCCTATACAGTAAGGTATTATTTCTTATATCCGTTGAGGAAAGCTTTTGCGTCCATTGCTTTACGCCCCTCAGGCTGTAATCTGTCAATCGCTACCGGCCCGTCAAGGCAATCTATCGTCAGTGCAGCTGTCTCACCCACCTTTGGTATATGAGCCTCTAAAATCGTGCATTTTACGCCGTAGAAGGCATATTTTGGCTTCGGGAACCCCTGAAAAGCCACAATTTTACGGTAAGTCAGCTCTGCCGTATCTGTTTCTGGTGTGAGCAAACCATCCTTTTTCTCGAATTTTGCACAAAAAGTCGCCTTACTGTCATCTTGGGGAGTAGGAGCGCTAGATACTTTTCCTTCAATTATGTCTGATACTATTTCGGCTCCAGCATGAGCCAGCTCTCTATAGATCACTTCTTTACTAAGAGGCAACTGAGATAGTGTCCTCTGGGCGTAAATTGGCCCAGCATCCATAGCTTTTACTAGTTTCATTACAGATACACTGAAATCATTGTCGCCATTCAATATTGCGCTCTCTATCGGCGAAGCTCCCCTATATAGTGGCAATAGGGAAGGATGGATATTCAGTATCCCCTCTGGCTCGAATAATTCAAGCACGGGCTTCCGAATCATTACCCCATAACTCGCTAGCACCCCATGCGCCTCTGGAAAATCTCGCTTTAGCTCACAGGCGCGTACCAGATCTTCGCTGGTCTTAGCATGGAAAATCACATCATATCTAGGCGCCAGCACCTCCAGTGCATAATCAGCCAGCATTCCATTGCCAAAAAAGATAATCTTCGCCTTACTCATCTAGAAAAACTTCCTTGTCTTCAGATAGAGTATTTTAGCCCTAATAGAAAGTTTGTTAGCAATCCTACTCTTCACCCCAGAGCTCCGGATTATTCTTGATGCGTCCCTCGTAATCTGTGATAGGAATCAAATCTCCCTTATCGTTCATCTCGTAGAAAGCATCTTCTTCATCTTTAATATGGTCAATGAAAAGCACTCCGTCCAGATGATCTATCTCATGGAGCAGCGTCCTCGCAAGCTCGCCAGTGGCCTTAATCCTGACCTCTGTACCGTCTTCCAGCTTCGCTTTCACGCGTACTTTAGATGGGCGTGGCACCATGCCATATATCGTCGGCACCGATAGACATCCTTCATAATCTCGCACAGTCTTACCCTCGGCGCGTACTACCACAGGATTAATCAGCGCTGTAAAACTTGCGTTTTTCTTATCTTCCATATCATCACGCACAATAATAATGCGCTTATTTACCCCCATCTGAGGTGCAGCCATCGCAGCCGAGAGCTCATAAGGGTGCTCTTTCTCCCAGTCTAAGGACAATTTGCGCATCTCGGCAATCACGCCGAGTATTTCATCGTCGATTTTGCCGACCTTTTCGGACACTTCTCGTAATCTCTTATCTGGAGTAGTAATTATCTTCATCTCTATAATTATATCATATTTATCCCGAAAACACCAGCCCTAGAGCAGGCTTGGTGGGTCTAGGGATATCTTAAAATTCGGTTCCAGCCCCGAGCAGGCCTCAATAAGAGATTTCCGAGACTTCGCACGCACGATGATCTGCCAGGTATATCCACGGCTAGTCCGTTCATGAAAAGCCGGCATCGGTGGAGATACGATTAACTCCTTATGATTCGACAAGGCACGCATCGCTTCGCGTATTTTTCGGATGACGATCGCCTCAGTTTTTAGGGTAATTTCTAGTCTCGCCACATACGTAAACGGTGGAAATCCACTCGCTCCACGCTTCCGTATAGCATAATCAGAAAATCCTACATAATCAGCATTGATGGCATAATTTAATACTGGATGCTCAGGGCGAAAAGTTTGAATAAAGACTTCTGCCGTATCAATATGTCCACGCCCCACGCGCCCGATCACCTGGGTGATTAGTTGAAAAACTCTCTCCTCAGCTGCAAAATCTGGCAGCGCCAGCCCAGCATCAGCCTGTACTACGCCCACTGTGGCGAGCCTGGGCAGATCTAGTCCTTTTGTCAGGGTCTGTGTCCCAATCAGGATGTCCACTTCGCCGTCTCTTACGGCAGAATATGCCGAATCTAGCCCCTCGCCTTTCTTACTGTCTGCGTCAAACCTCATCACGCGCGCATCAGGGAAGAGTCTCTTCACCTCGCTCTCGAGTAGTTTTGTCCCAAATCCCTTATGGACCAGCCCAGGAGCTTTGCATTTAGGGCAAGATGGGGGCACTGGCATCTCATATCCACAAGTGTGGCATTTCAATGTATAGGAGTCAGCGTGGAGTGTCAGTGGCAAATAGCAATTAGGACATAGTAACTCCTCCCCACAACTCTCGCAAATCGTCAGTGCCGAAGATCCTCTTCGGTTATGAAAAATCAGCGTCTGCTGTCCATTTTCGAGATTACGCCCCATCGCCTGGAGTAATTTATTGCTAAAATATCGGTTTTTGCCAAAATTCATCCGTTCCTTGAAGTCAATAATCTGGATTTCGGGCCGAATCGCCGTATCTTTTGCCTTCTCAGTTAGCGCCACCAGGGAATTACGCTGTTTTGCAATATAATAGTCCTCAATTGTCGGAGTGGCCGACCCCAGAATGCAAGATATCCCGAGATTTTTCGCCATGTAACTCGCCACTCTGATCGCTGAATATTTAGGGGTATTCTCCTGATAATAGGTCGATTCATGTTCCTCATCAATTACAATTAGCCCCAGATTGTTAAGAGGTGCAAATAGTGCAGAGCGTGGCCCCACGACGATTTTTGGCTCGGTCGAATTAAGTAAGTATTCAAAGGTTAGGTGCCTCTCTGCCTCTGTTAGCCCAGAATGAATCATTACTACTTTATCGCCGAAAACTTCTCGGAAAACCCGAACAAGTTGCCCCGTCAGAGCAATTTCCGGCACTAATAGTATCACGGATTTATGCGCTAGAAGGGCCTTATTCGCCTCGCTGAGGTAGATGTTTGTTTTGCCACTTCCCGTTACGCCAAATAGTAGTTTAGTGGCTTCCCGGGCCTCCTGGAGGCCTTTTAGGGCATTTTTCTGGGCTTTATTCAGCCGAATTTCGGGCTGGGAAGGGGCTTGTTCGGTTTCTGGTGGTTTTCTCAAGGCTCTGCGCTTCTTCAAAATTCCATTAGGCAGTATCATCGCCATGGCGCTAGATTCTGGTACTAGATAGTATTTTGCCATCCATTTCACTGTGTCAATTAAGTGCTTGGGCAGTGGTGTTGTATACAAAACTCTCGTGATGCTTTTGCACTTAAAATCTGGCTGAGCAACTTTTTTGATGACAACAGCCGGCGCCTTGTTCCTCATGATCGGCACTTCCACAATCTGTCCAGCCTTAAGGGGTGTATCAGAGGAATACGTCAAAACACTACCCCCTCTCCCGGCAGTCCTCCCCAGTATCACCTCATAAAACATATTACTATTATACCACTAGTCCCATAGGAAGTCGCCCCAGAAGTCACTAAACAGGCGTTGCCCAAATAATTGCCACCAAGCCCTGTCTAGAGGTTGAACTAAAGCATAGCATGGACGGGTGACAGTCGTGGAGGGGGACCCGGCCAGGGATGAATAAATAAAAGATATAGTATTGAATAATGTTTTGGGTAGCAGAAAAAATGTATTTTTTACATTATTCATGCTATAATAGGTGGAGTAGAAAGCGAGGTATAATGTTAGATTTATTTGTGTCTTCTCGGGTGCGCCGCAAAATCATCGTGGTCTTTGCGAAGTATCCAGACTTCAAGATCCACGCAAGGGGTCTAGCGAAGTTGATTAAGGAAGATCCAGGTAATATTCAGCGTGAGCTCTCGCGTATGGTGGACGGTAAATTTCTTATCATGACGAAGAAAGGCAACGTCCGTATCTATCAGACTAATAAGAGTTATCCTATCCTGAAGGAGCTCCAGAGTATCGTCATTAAGAGCCAGAAGGGCAATAAGCCATCGAAGACTATCGGCTAGTAACGGGGGTAACAGGTGAACAAGTTATTTACTCAGTTACTAGAGAAACGCCATTTAGGCTCGGATTTTGTACATCCCCAGTATGAAGCTCTCACTCCAGCTGGCGAAATGCCGGACATGGACAGGGCTGTTGCTCGTATTAAGCAGGCTATTGCGAGCAGTGAGAGGGTTCTTATCTATGGCGATTATGATGTGGATGGTGTGACGGCGAGCACGGTAATGGAAGATGCTTTGAAATCTGCTGGCGCTCATCATATAGAGATTATGCTGCCAGATAGATTTATCGATGGTTATGGTATGAGCACGCGACTTATTGAGCGTGCCAAGGAACATCAGATTAATCTAGTAATTACTGTGGACTGTGGTTCACGTAATCATGATATTATCGCTAGTCTGAACGAGCTAGGTATAGATACTATCGTGACCGACCATCACGAATGTGAGGAAACTCTGCCACAGGCAATTGCTGTCGTGAATCCTAAGAGGAGAGATTTCACTGGTCCAGAACAATTAAGAGATATGGCCGGGGTAGGCGTGGCTTTCAAAGTAGCCTGTGGGCTAGTTGATGCTGGGCTTATTCCTAAAGGGCAGGAGAAATGGCTACTGGATCTGGTATTAATCGGTACTATTTGTGATAGTATGCAGATGACTGGCGAAAATCGCATCCTCGGCTATTACGGCCTGAAAGTCCTTGAGAAAACCCGTCGTCCAGGGTTAAAAGAACTCATGCGAAGTGCTGGGGTGAACTCTGTTACTTCCGAAGCTATCGGGTTCCAGATTGGCCCTCGGCTTAATTCTGCTGGTCGCCTTACCACGGCAGAGATTTCTTTGAATCTCTGCCACAGCACTTCGGGTGCTGAGGCTGCCAAGCTTGCTAGCGAGTTAGAAGAGCTAAACCACGCTCGTCGCACTGAGCAGCGCGCAGCTACCAGCGAAATCGCTAGCCGTGGTATCAGCCCCGAGCCTGTTATAATTGAGACAGGGAAATGGCATGAGGGTATCCTCGGTATCGTGGCCGGCCGCCTCGTCGAGACTTACCATCGGCCAGCCTTTGTCTTGTCCGAAGTCGAAAATGGCGTTTATAAGGGCTCTGGGCGCAGTTTTGGAGATTTCAGTCTCGCCGAGGCCCTTGCCTTCGCCAAGGACACCATTATGTCCGGAGGCGGACATAATGGTGCGGCCGGCCTCCGTCTCTCAGCCTCCCAGCTCCCCGAGTTCAAGCAGAAGATTAATGATTATTATCGTAGCCTCCATCTTGTTAATCAAGAGCGCTTCTTGCTCCAGCATGCCGACCTCGACACTACTTCCGTTTCAGATTTCTCTCTCGAGCTCATTGAGGAGCTAGGCAGCCTCGAGCCGTTCGGGCCAGGGAACGAAGAGCCAATTTTCTGCCTCAAGGGTGCCAATATTGTAGATTCGCGTCGCATGGGGACAGAAGCCCAGCATCTGCGCCTAGATCTTAAGGGCCAGGATGGCCAGATTATTAAGAGTGTCGCCTTCTTCGCACCAGAGGACTGGTTCACATTAGACTGGGGCATTCCTCACGATGTGTTAATTCGTCCCACTATTAATGAATGGCAGGGTATTCGCTCAGTCGAGGCACGATTAATAGATATTATCAATTAATCGTGCTGCTAGTATTATTAAAGGATTCTATTCTCAATATGAGCGAGCTACTTGAGCTATTATTAGTATCACGTAACTCTAACGTCCAAGGGCCTAGTTCAGGCACTACTTAGCGACACAGCGGACTGAGAAGCCGAGGTTCCGAGTACCACCATACTGAGGATACACATTCGAGGAACGGACGCGCAGGAGGTACATATTGCTACCATCGTAGTACGTAGAGGACCAGAAGTAGCCGTAGCTACCCTGATCGCTCGCTGAACTACTGCTGTAGAGGCCGGAGAGGGGCGTAGACAGTGCGTTACGAAAGTTAGTAGGATTACCACCATATCCTGTATTATACAAGTAATAGTAGGACTTATTAGTAGTATTACCATATGGCATCATCCAACCACTAGGACAGATATCGTAGCTAGCATTACCAGTGCCACTGCCACTCGCATAACAATATGTGCCAGCAGAAGCAGCACAGTAATTGTAATATACGCCTATTTTCTTACTGCCAGAGCCGTAACCTGCCGCGATATTATTAGCTGAAGCTGTATTAATCTGAGCAGCTGTATATGAGTCGAATCCTTCAGATATAGATGCCGGCAAAGAAAACGCTACTTCTGGCGACATATTAGTATTTGATATAGAAAGTGATTCTTTAAGTGTTGTACTACCTAGTCTTAAGTTATCAAGTAGCCACACATTACCATCGGCTAACTTACCTACCATATAATCCTGACCATCTCTCTTATCAGTTAGTGTCTTAGTATTACCCACAGCCATCGCACTAGCATCACTACTAGAGAAATCCTGTAGATAATCCTTAGCGACACAACGGACTGAGTAGCCGTTGGTCCGATAATTGGCATCCTGAAGATACACATTCGAGGAATCGACGCCCAGGTAGTACATATAGCTGTCACTGCTGTACGTAGAGGACCAAAAGCGGCCATAGCTACCCTGACTGTCCACTGAACTATTGTAGTAGCGGCCTGAGAGGGGCGTGGACAGTGCGTTACGGAAGTTAGTAGCGTTGCTAGAATAGGCTGTGTAAAGGGCTCTATATTCACCACTGGACCCGCCCGTAGGCATTCTCCAGCCAGCCGGACAGATATCGTAGCTAGCATTACCAGAGCCTGCGCCATTAGCATAACAGTAGCTACCAGCTGTAGCTGCACAGTAATTATAATATACACCTATCTTACCACTACCAGCACCATAGCTAGTTGTAGTATCTTCTGAAGAAGTTGTATTAATTTGTGGTGTATTATATGAACTGAACCCAGTAGACACATTAGCCACAGCTGTTGCAGTATATGGACTAGACCCACCACCATTCTTGAGATAGCCTAGAATCTGGTCTGTAGCGTTAGTAGTATTTGAAGTCATCTTTGCTTGTACAGCTGAATTACTTATATCTAATCTTAAGTTATCAAGTAACCAACAGTTACCATCAGCAAGTCTCTGTACTAGATATTTATTACCATCCCTATTATCTACTACAGTAGTAGGCTCACTTGTTATACAAAGTGATGAGTCTAGGTTCTGTATTGCTGGTATGTCTTCTTCCCACGTAGCATATAATGTAATAATTAATTCATCCGTTCCACTTATCGCATAGTTGCTACCAGGTGTATAAGTAGTACCACTACATACAGTTCCTTCATCAGTAGTAGGTGTACTGCACCAGCTTAAGAATGTATAGCCATCTCTAGTTGGCGTACTAGTGCTAATATTAATCCCAGTACCAGCAGTACCAGTTGAAGACTGAGCTGGGTTAATAGGAGCACCTGTTACGCTTGCATCTCCACTATTGTCTGTATAGTTAATGGTGTATAGTGGAGGTTTAGCTGTGGCTAGAAAGGTAAGATCTAGTTCATAGATGCCTGCTGGAGTATCATAGTCTGCTCTTGCTGCGAAGCCTACATTAGTAGTATCTGCGTTAGTCTTAGTAGCGGTAGAACTAAGTTCTACTCCACTAGTGTAGCTATTATAGTTACTGCTATTAATATTATATCCCCACCTATTAATAGTGAAGTCATTTACTGTATAGCCTCCTGCTTTATCTTCTAGTGTACTAATGGTAGGAATAGTATTGTTAGTAAGAGCTTCTGTCCTAGTAAGATCTGTAGTAGAAGAGGACATAATAAGACTATAACCATATTCATTATTAGTACCTACTGTAACTGGAATAGTAGAAGTAGCAAGAGCACTATTAATAGGATTAACATTAAGGCTAACTAGATTAGTAGGAATAGTCACATTAATACTAGGAGCAATGGTAGCTGAGAGATCTATGGTGGAGGATTCGGCGTGGGCAGAAGAGCTATAACCTAGTATATCAATAAGAACAGTAGAACTAATAAGCGCAGTGAGCGCCAAACCTATATATATATATATATATATATAGGAGACCAAGATTTGAGAGAGTTATGTATTACCTTCATATTAATAATATTATAGCACAAACATAATAAAAATAACTTAATCAAAATCAAATTAACAAAGTTCAACCATCAGAATCCTAACAGAATTCTGATTCTATAATCAAAAATTAAGTCAGGACATGCGCCTGACTTAATTTTTATACTGGGTTTCTTTGCTGGACTTTCTTTCCAAAAGAAAGTCCATTTTGAGCCTGTTTTATTTTCCTTGCTAGCCTTTCTAGCTGGACTTCTTTTCCTCCGGAAAGAAGTCCAAAGTTTCTTTTGCTGAACTTTTCTTATTAAGAAAAGTTCACTTATATTTATATCGACACAGCTATCGCACGAATCTGCTTCTTAGTCAGTGTGCCAGAACCAATCTTTAGTTTGAAGACGATGCCCTTATTAACCCAGGCAGCTCCAGTATTGCCAATATAGATAGCCAACCCTTGCTCACGCACCAGGGAATAATCCTCTCCGAATTCATCGCGCACATAGTTAGTCTCCAGTGCACTAGAATCCCAAGATGACTTCTCCTCAGTGAGTACATAATAAGCATTGCTATCGCCTTGTTCTTTGAAGCGTAGAGTAATTTTGCCATTTTCAGAAGTAATATCGGACAAGTCATAACCCCTCGGCGTGTAGCCAGGATAAGACGCATCTATCCCAGACTGCATCGCGGCTACCTTAAGAGAAATATTTGGTGAGCTAATATTTACAAAATATATAATTGCAAACACAATCGCCATTGTGCAAGATAGCGCAAGCATGATGCGCTTCCAGCCTAGGGAAACACGAGTGCGACGTTTCTTGTTGCTATTCATTGGACGTGAAGCATTAGAAATCGCCTTCGCGATGGCCTGTTCCTTCATCTCGGCAGCACTCTGCCGTGTGCGAGATTCATGGCTATCACGAATCTTGCGTTCTTTCATCTTAGCATCGATGTGCGAAATATCGACAGGCTCTGGCATATTGACAGGGGAGCTTACATCAGCAATCGCCTCGTCTAGTGTCGGAGTCTCTGGCACGATATTGGCAGGAATCTTGACATCAGTACTAATATTCTCGGTCTCTGCAAATTTAGAAATCTTAATACTACGCTTTACTTCAGGACTGCTAGTCCTGACAGGATGTTTACTAATCGCCTTAGAAGTTGCATCGATCCACTTAGCTTCACTTTTGGGCTCGCTCTTAATGAGGTTAGCCTGGGGCTCAGGAACCTTAGTATCTGACTCGCTTACGTCTTCAACTTTTAATTTCTTTGGTTTCGGGGTGACTTTTTCTACACGAACACGTTTCGGCTTCGCTTCGCTGGATTCAGCTTCGTGAGAGACAATCTCGGCCTTTTTGTCGGCTTTTGATTCAGTGGTATCAACTTTATCAACGCCCCCTTTCACGCGAGCTACGCTAGAATTAGCCTTAGATTTTACTTTTACAGGCTCAGCATTAACTTCCTCAGTGACTACTACCTTGGATTTTCTAGTGGACGTAGTCTTCTTCGCACTCTTCTTGTTATTCTTGACACTGACATCCGTAGCTTCGGTATCTGCCTTTTCTGCCTCAACCTTAATATCAGATGACTTAACAGTTACGACATCTACCTCTTCTACTTCATTCTTAATGCCTAATGTAATCTCACCAGAATCACTCCTCCGGGCAGCCTTTGTTGATACTTCGGTCTTGAAAATACCCTCACTCGTCCCAGCTGGAGCTGCAAAACTTGCAGGCTTCACTAATCTCGACTTATCACTAGCGACGCTTTTCTTAGAAGTCTTACTCTTAGTCTTGACCTGTACCTCAGTATTAGTCTTATCAGTAACAATCTCTACCTGCTTACTCTTAGCAACCACAGTATTATCTTTGTCAAGACGTTTTAATTCTTTGCGATTTTTTACGGCACCAGAAGCCTTCACCTTACGGTGCGCATTAGTAGCCTTTTTTGTTTTTGCAGACTTCTGCATCGTATTACCTCATTTACACTTACTCTAATAATACACGTTTAATGTCAAAAACACAAGTACTTTTCACCAAAATCCCACCATCACTAAGCGCAGCAATACTATTTGTAACTATTCGTCATCAATGCATGTCATGACAGAGCCATAAGCGACATCATACATTTAATGTGCTACTACTTTTCAATGCTTGTCGGTATCATATATATTTAATGCGCTATTACTTTTCAACGCTATACTAGACCAAACACATTTGAGACAAAGCGCGCAAGAAGCGTAACCCTCTCACAGTGAAGCTTCTTGCGCGCGTAATTAACAAAAAAAATAGATCTCCTTTATAATTATCTAATAACCAATAAATAAAATAAGGAGATC
>JAZQJM010000001.1:0-7416 GCA_045541635.1 Candidatus Nanosyncoccus sp. | reverse complement strand
ATTTCTTTAAGAGTCGTAATTAGACTCTTGTCAAAAACAATTACTATCACTATTAAATAGTGATAGTAACACTTTAACCATAGCTGAGTTACTAGAGCTCAGCTCTTGGTATTATATTAACACAAGTGGGATAAAAAGTCTATATCTATAGACACAAGATTTAATAGATATAGAGCCTAGACTTAGTGGTGAAAGAGACAGAAAATATCGCTTATTGATGCAATAAATACCAGATCAAGCAATAAATGCTCATGTTTTAAAATGGCTGTATAATTTTTTTCCGTTGTTGTAAAAAATGTGCTACAATAGTCGTAGAGAATAATGGATTTCATAGTTGACATTTATTGTTTTCTATGTTATTATAAAGAAAATTGCTATTACTAACAGAGTTGAGATAAGGAAACAACTGATGGACCAGAATGCGGAAATTCTAAAAAAATCAATATCAGGAAGCCTGAAAATCATCGAGCAAGAGCGTGAGAAAGAGATTATATCGAGACGCTTCGGGCTAAAGGGAAGCAAGGAAACCCTCGAGCAGATTGGTGAGCTACTTTCCATCACTCGCGAGAGAGTCCGTCAGTTAGAGAAAGCCGTCTTAATTCGCCTTCAGATTTCCGCAGAAGAAGGCCAGATTCCAGAGCTAGCAGCAGCAGAGAAGATTTTGATTCGTAATCTCACCGAGATGGGACGTATTGCTAAGTTAGAAGAGCTAGCGAACAAGGTGTATGGCAGGGAAGCAACTCAGGCAGAGAAGAACGGGATATATTTCATCGCTACATTTTCTAAGGCACTGACGATTATCGAGGAGAATGATAAGTATTATTATGCCGTTGGGATTGCCGATTACGGTGATTCGGCTAGCATTAGAGCGAAAATTGATGAGATTGTAAGCATAATTAAGGCTAACAAAGTGCCGATGTCTCTGGACGAGCTTGACAGTAAGCTAAATTATGAGCATCCTGACCATATTAAGGCAGTAGCGTCAATTTCTAAGTTACTGGCTACACTTAACGGAACGTGGGGTCTCTCTAAGTGGCCATCGGTGAACCCTAAGAATATTCGCGATAAGATTTTCGTAATTCTCGAGGCGAAGAAGGAGCCGATGCATTTCTCTGAGATTGCGAAAGAAATTGCAGATTCTAATTTTAAGCGCAAGAATGTCACTATACAGGCCATTCATAACGAACTAATTAAGGACTCGAGGTTCGTACTGATTGGACGTGGTATATATGCGCTATCTTCGTGGGGATACAAGAAGGGTACGATTTCTGATATTATTACTTCGATTCTCAAGAAATCCGACAAGCCAATGACAAGGGAAGAAATCGTCAAGGAAGTACTGCATGTGCGCAAAGTGAAGGAAACGACGATTTTGCTTAATTTACAAAATAAAAAGCTCTACAAGAAAGTAGATAAAAACCTCTACACCGTATTATAGACCTATGGTATAATCAAACTATGGAGCAAGTCATACACTTTATTCTGATGCCAATCTTCTGGATACCCGTAGTGGGGATTTTGGCATTTTTCACTTATCGCAATTATCGCAAGATTAATAAGCTAAAGGTACTGAATGTGGATTCTGTACTACTAATGCTAGAGATTCCACGTACCAACGATAAGAAAGAGCTGGCTGCTGAGCAGCTTTTTGCTTCGCTACACGGAATACTGAGGGATAAGCAAGAGTTGAAGAATTCGGGTGGAGTGCAGGAACATTTGTCATTTGAGATTGTCTCGACGGCTGGACAGATTAGGTTCTACGTATGGGTACCGAAGGTGCTACAGAGTTTTGTAGAGGGACAAATCTATGCTCAGTATCCGACTGTGCAGATTTACAAGATGAATGAGGACTATGCTGATAACCGGACAAAGTATCCTGTGAGCTACATGACCGAGCTGACACTCACCGAGAACGAGGCTCTACCGATTAAGACTTTTGATAACTTCGAGGTGGATCCACTGGCTGGTATTACGGGGACTCTGGCTAAACTTGACCCAGATCAGACAGAGGAAATGTGGATACAGATTCTGACGAGGCCGATTGCCGATGATTGGCATAAAGATACCACTGATAAGTGGATACAGCGCGTAAAATCTGGCAAGAAGCCACTCTTAAGTGGGACTGGTATCGACTGGACTTGGCTGGTAGAAGCGATTGGTGCGTTATTTCGCCCACCAGCAGGTGGCAGTGGTTCTGATGCGCCGAAAGTGGAATTATCTGAGCGCGCTAAGACCCAGATAGCAAAAGCCGAAGAAAAAGCCACTAAGCTAGGCTACGAAGTGAAGATCCGTCTAGCTTATCTAGGTAAGAGCGACATAGATGCCAAGCTTAATATGCAGGCATTAGTGGGAACATTCAAGCAATTCAACTCTACCAGTTTTAATGGATTTCGCCAGACGGGTGGTAGCTTTAACATGAAAGACTTGGATGCTTACAAGGTGCGTCAGTTCTCTGATCATGGGTTTATCTTAAATATTGCAGAGCTGGCTAGCGTATATCACTTGCCACACACCTCTGTAGAGACACCGAATATTGTCTGGGCAAATTCTAAAACAGCCGAGCCACCAGCACAGCTTCCTGTACTGACTGGGTCTGTACGTAATGATGAGAATATTTCAGCGTTTGGCCTGACAAATTTCCGAGGGATTAATCATCAATTTGGTCTGGCGCGTCGCGACAGGAGCCGTCATGTCTATATTATTGGGCAGACTGGTGCAGGTAAAAGTGGAATGCTGGAGCTACTGGCACTATCTGATCTTTTCTATAATCAGGGGTATTGCATTATTGACCCACATGGGGATTTTGCGATTAATAATTTGCGTTTCGTACCAGAGTCTCGCGCTAAGGATGTAGTATATTTCAGCCCTGCCGATACTGAGTATCCTATAGCATTTAACCCATTGGAGATTACCGATCCATCCAGGAAGCCAAATATCTGCTCTGAGGTGATTGGCGTATTGAAGCGAATGTTTGGCGATTCGTGGGGGCCGAGACTAGAGCATATCCTACGTTATACTTTGCTAGCTCTACTAGATCGCCCTGAGACTACTCTGCTCGATATCTCTAGAATGCTGACAGATAAGGATTTTCGCAAAGAGACACTTGACTATTGCAAGGATGTAACGGTATTACAATTCTGGAAGCATGAGTTCGGCCAGTGGAACGAGAAGCAAGTGAATGAGTCTATTGCTCCAGTGCTGAATAAAGTAGGAGCCTTCACAGCTAATCCAATCATTCGCAATATTATTGGTCAGCCAAAGTCATCTTTTGATGTACGCAAGATTATGGACGAAGGCAAAATCCTTATTGTAAACCTATCTAAAGGGCTAGTCGGCGAAGATAATGCTGGAATATTAGGTGCTTTCCTAGTGACTAAGATTCAACTCGCTGCGATGTCGCGCTCCGACATACCAAATGTCGAGGATAGACGACCGTTCTATCTATATGTGGATGAGTTCCAGAACTTCGCTACAGATTCTTTCGCTGTGATTCTATCTGAGGCGCGTAAATACGGTCTTAATCTGACAGTTGCTAACCAATACGTAGCCCAGATGACTGAGCAGGTGCGCGATGCTGTATTTGGCAACGTCGGTACGACAATTTCCTTCCGAGTATCGGCCGATGATGCGCCGATACTGTCTAAGCAGTTCGAGCCTACTTTCGAGGCTGCCGACCTACTACAACTCAATAATCGCAACTTCGTAATATCAATGATTATTAACGGCGAGAAGGTGCCTGCATTTTCTGCTACTACCCTGTCGATTCCTAACACGCCGAAGGATAATTTCGATATGATTGTGGAACATTCAAGGATGAAGTTCGGGCGACCAAGAGCCGAAGTGGAATCCGAGATTCGTGAGACTATCGAGCAGGCCGAGAAATACAAGAAGGAACTCTCCGATTCTGGTAGAGCAGCTGGCGAAAATGGTGGAACTGCCCTGATCGGTAATAGCGCCGTAAAAATCACTAATACCGAACAAAAACCGAACTTAATTATTCGCCGTAATAAGCTCAGTCCCAATACGGTCTCCGGTAAAGAGAGTCTTGGACTAAAGGATCTCGCCAAGCTAGTTGATGCAGCACAGGGAACTAATGCCGCCCAACAAGAAGGGAAGACAATGGTAAGTCCAGAGGGGAAGATGAACATGGTTGGGAAATCTGCCATTGAGGCAGAGGGGAAGCAAGAGGCTACCACTAACGGCAGGAATGATGGCTCCACTGGGAAGCCAGAGAAGCGATCGAAACAGAGAAATAATCGTGCCTCTAAGAGAGGCCGGCAGCCAAAAAATAAGTAGTTCTACCTATTTAGCGCCCGTATCTATGCTTATCGGGCGCTTTTTGGTTGTCGGCGCATTTCTACTACAGGCATCTATTAAATAGGGCGTTTATTAGATTACATCGATAGTAATAGCCTGGTCGTCGCATCTGGAGCATCCCTAGTTCCCCTCTGTCGTTCTCTGTTGTTGTTGTGCAATGCCAGCGACAATCGCTTGTTGTTATCTTATTAGAATATAGACGATTCGCAAAATACAGCGCCTAGAAGGCTCGAAACGATACGGATAGTAAAGTATACATGATAGCGTAAAGACGGGCTTTGTAGGAGCAATACAAACGTTAGAATTATCAAATAGCTACATTATTGTCGGTCCAGTCATGAAAACTGGCATTTCCAGCCATATATACATATCCCGAAATCCATATAGTTTTAATGTCGCACAATATAGATTTTAAGACATTACGGTATTTATAAAAAGACGCAAACTTATACGTCTCGAACAGATAGAAAATCTGGGCGAATGAGAGTTTTACAGAGGTGGTGGGGGAATTAATGAAATCGGAATTTTCGACCTCACGGATTACCCTGTAATAAGTGTGTCTGTACGGGTGTTATTGGTGCCTACAACAGATGCGTATGGCTGACTGGAACGCCGTAAAACCGAACTTGAATAAGGATCCACCTGGATTCAGCATGGCTACTGGGGTGCTCGTGGTCTATATATCTGTAAAATTGGTCGCTACATTTGGCTTAAAATCGTGAATCGTGTGTGAGCTGACTGAATTCCGATGGATTTAGCTGGATTTTTGCCGGATTTTGCACGATGTGGCGATTTTTGTGGGTTTTGGGCTGAATTTGGCGATTTTTGGCCAAATTTTCGGATTTTGGCTTTTCCCTGGTTCTCTGTTCTCTTTTTCGTGTTTTTCCCTACTTCCTGGGCGCTGGGTTAAAAAAATATGCTGAAAAAGTTGTTTCTTGGCCCGAACAAAAACCGAACAAAAGAAGAGAAAGGCAATCCCGAACAAAACCCGAACACTTCCCTAGCATGGGATGGTAAAAAATGTAATCACCTTGGTCAATATAGTAGGCTACGCTTAGCGATCCATTCATCGTGGAATCTTGGGCTGGTGCTTCCCTGGCCTGGGTTGCTAAGGCTGGGGTGGGACTACTTAGCGACACAGCGAACTGAGAGGCCGACGTACCGAATAAAGTTACTCTGAGGATACACAGTCGAGGAATCGACGGCTAGGTAGTACATATTGATACTATTGTAGTACGTAGAAGACCAGAAGTAGCCGCTGCTACCCTGAAGGTACGCTGAACTATCGTAGTAGTAGCCGGAGAGGGGCGTAGACAGTGCGTTACGGAAGTTAGTAGCGCTACTAGAGTATCCAGTATTGTATAAGTAATAGTAGGACTTATTAGCAGTGTTACCATATGGCATCATCCAACCACTTGGGCAGATGTCATAGCTAGCGTTACTAGAATTACTGCTCGTACATATTGTACCAGCCGAAGCAGCGCAGTAATTGTAATATACACCTATCTTCTTACTACCAGAACCGTAGCCTGTCGTAGTTATATTAGCTGAATCAGTGTTAATCTGAGCAGCCGTGTAAGAATCGAATCCAGAAGCAGTAGACGACGTAGGTAGCGTGAATGATACGCTTGGTGACATATTAGTATTGGAAGTAGAAAGTGTTTCCTTCAGCGGCTCAGCACCCAGTCTCAAGTTATCAAGTAGCCATACATTATTATCGGCTAACTTACCTACCATATATTCTTGTTCGTCACGCTTATCATATAGCGTCTTAGTATCACCCACAGCCATCGTGTTAGCATCACTGCTGGAGAAATCTTGCAAATAATCCTTAGCGACACAGCGAACTGAGAAGCCGACGTACCGACCATTGCTATTCTGAGGATTCACACCCGAGGAATCGACGCTCAGGTAGTACATATAGTTACTATTGCCGTACGTAGAGGACCAGAAGCCGCCGTAGCTACCCTGACCGAGCGCTGAACTAATGTAGTAGTAGCCGGAGAGGGGCGTAGACAGTGCGTTAAGGAAGTTAGTAGCGTTACTAGAATATTCCGTGTAAAGGGCTTGATATTCACCACTTGGTCCTCCGGTAGGCATTCGCCAGCCACTAGGGCAGATATCGTAGCTGGCATTACCAGTACCACTGCCATCCACATAACAATATGCACCAGCAGAAGCAGTACAATAGTTATAATATACACCTATCTTGCCACTACCAGCACCATAACTAGTTGTAGTAGTTTCTGAAGATGCTGTGTTAATTTGTGGTGCATTATACGAACCGAATCCAGTAGACACATTAGCGACAGCTGTTGCAGTATACGGACTAGATCCACCACCATTTATTAAATATCCTAAAGCCACGTCTGTAGCATTGGTTGTTTCAGAAGTTAATTTAGGCTGAACATCTGGATCTGTAAGATCTAGACGTAAATTATCAAGTAACCAACAGTTACCATCAGCTAGTTTCTGAATCATGTAATCTTTTTCATCACGATTATCATAAGCTATAGTAGGTTCTGTAGAACAATTAGCTATAGTTACATCTTGTAAATATAGTGTATCCTTCTCCCACGTAGCATATAACGTAATAATTAATTCATCCGTTCCACTTATCGCATAGTTACTACCAGAAGCGTAAGTAGTACCACTACATACAGTACCTTCGTCAGTAGTAGGTGCACTGCACCAGCTTAAGAATGTATAACCATCTCTAGTTGGTATACTAGTGCTTATAGTAATCCCAGTCCCAGCAGTACCAGTAGAAGACTGGGCTGGGTTAATAGGAGCACCTGTTACGCTTGCATCTCCACTATTGTCTGTATAGTTAATGGTATATAGTGGAGGCTTAGGTGTGGCTAGAAAGGTAAGATCTAGTTCATAGATGCCTGCTGGAGTGTCATAGTCTGCTCTTGCTGCAAAACCTACATTAGTAGTATCTGCATTAGTCTTAGTAGTGGTAGAGCTAAGTTCTACCACAGTAGTGTAGCTATTATAGTTACTGCTATTGATATTATATCCCCACCTATTAATAGTGAAGCCATTTACTGTATAGCCTCCTGCTTTATCTTCTAGTGTACTAATGGTAGGAATAGT